>JBDUEQ010000053.1:0-48122 GCA_040002315.1 Gammaproteobacteria bacterium | reverse complement strand
TGGCGCCGCAACCGTTCGAACCCGCGCTCCATCAAGGCGTCGAACGGAATCGTCTCCACCCACTCATCCAGCGCGTAATGTCCGCGGTCCATCGCATGGATGACGCTCGGAAATGCCTGAACCGATAGGGCAACCCCGGTGAGATTGACTTCCGGCATCAGCAAATCGAACGGCGGGATCACCACCGGCACGTGATGGATGGCGACGACGACCGCCGTGCCGTCGACGCGCGTGCCGTGCAACATGGCATTGAACGCCGACGCCACCCCCGCGGCATCAACCGACGCATGCGCGCCGCGGCCACCGGTCAGGTCGCGGATCGCGGCAATCGGATCGCAGTCATTGGGATCAAGCGTCACGCGTGCGCCGAGACGCTGCAGCACTTTACGCCTCAGCGGTGAAGGATCGACCATGATGACATCGACCCCGCGCGCCTGGAGCGTCAGGCACACGCCGATGCCGATGGGACCTGCACCATGGATGGCCACCGTCTGCCCGGCCTCCACGCGGCAACGATTCGCCGTATGCCACGCGATCGCCAGCGGCTCGATCAGTGCACCCTGCACCGGTGTCATACCTCGCGGCAGCCGATGTGCCATGGCACGGCGAACCACAGTGAATTCCGCAAGACCGCCGCCGCCACGGTTATAGCCATGCAGTGCGAGACTCGGACAGTGATTGTATTGTCCCGCCGTACAGGAATAGCAATGGCCGCAGGTCTCGACGGGTTCGACCGCGACTAGATCACCGCGCGACAAATCCTCCACGCCATCGCCCCACGACACGACCTCCCCGCACAGCTCATGGCCGAAGATCACAGGGTTCGTGACCCCCGTGAGCGGGTGCGGAGTCGTGCGGGTGGTGATGGGGCCGTCGTAATATTCGTGCAGATCACTGCCGCAGATGCCGTTGTAGATAACGCGCAGTTTCACATCACCCGGACCGGGCTCGGGTTCGGCCACAGACTCCAGCCTAAGGTCGCGGGTACCGTAATAAACCGCCGCGCGCATTCTTTTCCCCCGTGACTCTTTGTATAGGACCCGAGCCTGGCATGGCTCACTCGACCATTCACGCAGCCTGACTCAACCGGCAGGGAAACACCCATCATTGAGCCCGCCACTGCGCCGTCCGCTGCGCCGTCCATTGCGCATGACCCGGCGCGCGGCCAGAATTGCCGCTATGACAACGTATGTACTCGTCCATGGCGCCTGGCATGGCGCCTGGTGTTGGCATCGCATCGTCGCCGGCCTGCAACGCGCATCGCACCGTGCCATCGCCCCGGACTTGAAGTCGCTCGGACGTGATCGTACTCCGCCCGGCGAAATCACGCTCGCAACCTGGACTGATCAAATCGCGGCCCTGGTGCAAGCCCAGAGCGAGCCCGTCGTACTCGTCGGTCATAGCCGTGGCGGCATCGTGCTCTCCGAAGTCGCCGAACGGATCCCCGAGCGCGTGCGTGTTCTCGTCTACGTCACTGCGTTCATGCTCGAGAGCGGCCAGTCACTCCAAGACTTCGCCGCCCAGGACCCCGACTCCCTGGTCGGCCCCGCTACGATATTGGATCAAGCTCAGGGAGCCGTATCCATACGCGAGGATGCAGTTCGCGACGTGTTCTATGGTCAGTGCAGCGACGCCGATGTCGTGCTCGCAAAATCCCTGCTGATGCCGGAACCCCTGGCGCCGTTGGCGACGCCGTTGCGACTCAGCGCCGCCCGCTTCGGCGGCGTGCCGCGAATCTATGTCGAATGCACCGAGGATCGGGCCATGACGCTCGCCGCCCAGCGTCGCATGCAGGCGGCACTGCCTTGTCGCGAACGAATCACTCTCGAAGCCGATCACTCCCCGTTCTTCAGTCACAGCGAGATCCTTACCGACGTCCTCTCCAAGATTGGTCACTGACTCGAATCAGATGCCCATCTCGGAGCGCACGGCGGGCCGCCGCAGCCACCGCCAAAGTCAACGACGCCAGATCAGGCGACTTTCTTGCGCCCATGCAATCGCGTCACCAAGTCCGCTTCGCTGCGGCTCAAGCCGAATTGCTGCGCAAGTCTGCCCGAGTCAATGCCGCGGCGCGCCGAAGCTATCGCTTGATCGAAGGATTGCGCGGAGCCCCGAAGTTCGAGCAGATCGACGCGTTCGGCAACGCCTGCATAGTCCTGCTCAACGCGCCGCAGCGCCGCCAAACTTGATTCCATCGATATACAGCGGCTCTGCCAGCGGCGTACCGCTCCAACCGCGAACAGCGAGAGGACCAACCCGAATATTCCGAGAATCGTGCCGGCCAGTGCCAGAATCGCATTGATATCTGTGGTCATATTAGGCGTACTCGTCGATGAGGGACTTGGGCGGACGTGGGCTGCTTGCGGGCTCTGTGGTGTCGCCCGCCTGCGGGGACTTGTCGGGCGCTTGTTTGTCGCCGCGCGGCGGTGCGCCTGACCCATCTCTGGAAGGACGCTTGTCGGCGATCGGCAGCATCGGGTACAGGCCGGAGTTGCTCAAGCGGTCAACTTCACTCATGGCATGAACACTCACTCTGTTTTCGGTTGCTCGCCGGCCGGCTTCGCCGGCTCTTTGACTAAGACGGTTTTCTCAAGAGTCTCCGTCGGCATCCTGTACATCAGACGATTCGCACCACTGCTCCCATCCGCGAGCTCGACTCCGGGCGCAGCGGTGCCCGGTGTATGCTCATCGGCGGTCGCCGTCATCGGCGCGCCGGGCGACACCTGCTCCAGCACCAAGACGACGACGCGGCGATTCGCATTGCGCCCTTCCAGTGTGGCATTGGTTTGGCGAGGATGAAATTCGCCGAAGCCGACGATCTCCAGTCGCAGCGGATCGATGCCCTCGCGCATGAATTGATGCACCACGCTGGCGGCGCGCGCCGCCGACAGCTCCCAGTTGGACGGGAATGCCGCGGTCTTGATCGGCCTATCGTCGGTATGTCCTTCGACGCGGATCGGATTGGGGAAGGGCTTCAAAACCTCAGCCAGTTTGTCGAGCACCGGTTCTGCGACCGGCGCGAATTCGCCCGCGCCGCTCGGAAATAGAATATCCGCATTGATCTCGATTTCCAGCCACATGTTCTCGCGGCGTACCGTTACCAGCTTGGCGTCGATCAGCGACTGCATGGCGTCCTGTACCTGGCGCTGCATGCGAATCAACGCGCCGGGGAGGTCCGTCGACGTCAAGGATTCGGTTTTGGTCGGATCGCGGGGCGTGAGCTGGCCGTCGGATGTGGATTTTTGATTGATTTTGATCAGCGTCGTCGGCGTGATGCCGGCAATCGGTTTCTCGCCGCCCTTGCCGGGCTCCTTTTCGCCGATGTTCACCGGCCGCATGCTCTTCGGCGCGCCGTTGAAGGCGGCGATCATGGAATCGGACAGCACACGGAACTTGCCTTCGTTCACCGACGACATGGCGTACATGACGGTGAATAGCGCGAACAGCAGAGTCACGAGGTCGCCGTAGGGAATCGCCCAGGCTTCCGCGTTCACATGCTCTTCGTGTTTTTTCTTGCGCGCCATGTCGTCCTATCAGCGGTGGAAATACCCTTGCAGTTTCGACTCGATGTTGCGCGGATTCTCGCCCTGGGCGATGGCGATGATTCCTTCGATCACCATGGTGCGCACCTGCGATTGGCCGTGGATCACCGACTTGAGTTTGTTGCCCATGGGCAGGAACAGCAGGTTGGCGAACGCGATGCCGTAAATCGTCGCGATGAAGGCAGCCGCAATGCCGTGGCCGAGCTTCGACGGGTCATTGAGATTCTGCATGACCGCCATCAATCCCATCACCGCGCCGATGATGCCGAGAGTCGGTGAATAGACACCCATGGCTTCGAATACTTTGGCTGCCTGCGTGTCGAAGTGCTCCATGGTGTCCAATTCGATTTCCATACTGGAGCGAATGGCATCGGGCTCACCCCCGTCAACCAGCGATTGCAGGCCTTTCTTCAAGAAATCGTCCTTTTCCGCCTCCACCGCGGACTCGAGCCCCAGCAACCCCTGCTTGCGCGCGATATTGCTCCACTCCACGATTTTCTCGATCATCGCGCCCGGATTGGTCGCAGGCGGCTTGAACACCCAGGAGACGATTTTCCAGGCGCGCAGGAAAGTCGCCAGCGGCGTTTGTACCAAGCTTGCGGCAAATGTTCCCACCACCACGATGACGAATGCGGCGCTGCCGACCAGGGCGCCGGCGCTGCTGCCTTTCAATATGGCGCCGCCGATGATGGCGATCAACCCAAGCACAATGCCGATGAGACTTAAGATATCCATGGTCTAGTTCGGCTGCAGCCACTCGATGAGACGGGCGCGCAGACGCACCAGTGCTTGACCGTGAATTTGGCAGACTCGCGACTCAGAGACTTCGAGTATCTCGCCGATCTCGCGCAAATTCATGTCGTCGTCGTAATACAGCGACAGCACCATCTTCTCGCGCTCGGGCAGGCCGTTGATCGCGACGCTCAACGCATCGCGAAAGCCGGCGTCCTCGATGCGATCGAAGGGACCCGGTTGTTCGTCGCGCGCATGATCGGCGGGGCTCGATTCGTCTTCGCTTGATCCCATTTGATCAAAGCTGAACAGCCGGCAACTGGCCGCGTCCTGGACCAGCTTGTGGTACTCCTCGATGGTCACGCCGAGGCCCTGGGCGATGTCGGTGGGAGTGGCGTCCTGTCCCTTGGCGTTTTCAATCTTGCGCACCACATCCGCCATCTCGCGCATGTTTCGATGCACCGAACGCGGGGTCCAATCCGATTTGCGAACTTCGTCGAGCATGGCGCCCCGAATGCGGATGCCCGCATAGGTCTCGAAATTGGCGCCCTTGGTGGGGGAGTAGTGCTTGGCGGCATCCAGCAAGCCGATCATCCCGGACTGAATCAGATCGTCCACCTCCACGTTCGGCGGCATGCGGCTGACCAAGTGGTACGCAATGCGCTTGACCAGATCGGCGTGCCTTAAAACCAGTTCTTGCTGCGGCACTTGATCGACCGGGACGTCATCGTCCGCAATCGGTTTCGCGCCGCGCTTCTGTGTATTCGAGTACTGTGTGCTTGCTCTCATTGCAATACCGTCGAAGGACCGATCCCAGCCCCTACCATGCGTTCGACAAAGAACTCAAGGTGACCTCGCGCCCCTCGGGGCACAGACCACTTATCGGCCTTCAATGCCAGATTCTTAAGGGCGATAGATGAAATAGACGCAGGGTATGCATCCACGACCGCCGTCTGGCGCTGCACTGCACGCCGCAGGTAGTCGTCAAATGGTACGGAACCTGCAAACTCCAGTGCCACATTGAGAAACCGGTCACAGACGCGCGCAATTTTTTGGAACAGGTCCGGTCCCTCGCCCGATCGGCGGGTCTGATTCGCCAGAATCTGGAAGCGCTGTACGCCATGTTCCCGGCTCAACACCTTGATCAGTGCATAGGCGTCGGTGATGGACGCGGGTTCGTCGCATACCACCACGACCACGTGATGCGCTGCCTGGCTGAAGGTGGTGACGCTGTCGTGTAATCCCGCCGCAGTGTCCACCACCAGAACCTCGACGCGGTGATACAAATCGCTGAATGCGCGAATGATTCCGGCCTGCTCAGCCTCCGACAGATTCACCATGTGTTTCATGCCGGACGCCGCCGGCACCACTTGCAGGCCATGCGGCCCGGTGACGATGGCGTCCTCCAGGCAGCATTCGCCCTTGATCACATGCCCCAGGTGAAATCGGGTATGAAGTCCTAGAACCACGTCGACGTTGGCGAGGCCCAAGTCGGCATCCAGCAACATCACCTCCCGGCCCTGCGCGGCTATCGATACCGCCAGATTGGCGGACACAGTGGTCTTGCCGACACCTCCCTTGCCGCCGGTGACGGCGATCACTTTGACCGGCCGCGAGGCGTTCAGTTCGGCCAGCGCTTCGGCGTGCGCCGACGAAAGTCGCGTTTCACGCATGGGCGTGCGCTCGACCGAAATTGCGCACGTAGTAAGCTTCGTCGCGCAGCGCCGGCCTGCCTTTCTGCAACGCCAGTGCGGTGCGCACCAGCCAGACTCGTCTGTGGTGGGCCGCATGCAAATCCTCCGGCACCCGCTGTCCGTTGCAGAGATAGGCTATTTTCAATCGATGACGCAGGGTCGCAGAAATCACTGCGCCCAAACTCGCGGCCTCATCCACCTTGGTCAAAATGCAGGCAACCGGAGTCACCGGCGCGAAAGCGCGCACGATCTCGTCGAGCGCATGGACTTCGCCCTGCGCCGGCAACGCCAGCAAAACACGCGCCCGCGCGGCCCCAAGTTGCAGCGCCGCCAGCTGCTCCGCGAGCCGCACATCGCGCGGACCCATGCCGGCCGTGTCAATCAACACCAGCTTCTTTGACCTGAGCCTGTCCAGCACCCGGGATAAATCCCGGCCGCTGTTCGCGGCATGCATCGGCGCGCCAAGGATTCGTGCGTAGGTCATGAGCTGATCGCGAGCGCCGATTCGATAGCCATCCGTGCTGACCAGTGCCAGATCCTCGCTGCCATGCCGCATGCACCAGCGTGCCGCCAGCTTGGCGATGGTCGTGGTCTTCCCCGCCCCGGTCGGTCCCACGACCGCCATCACCCCGCCGCTCACTCCGGCAAGGTCATCGACCACCGGCAGGTGCTTGACCAGTAACGCCAGCGGAATGTGCGAAGGATTCTTCAGGGTGGTCCGCCGTGGGGTATGCGCCGCGAGCGCCATCGCTACGTCGGGCGCTATGTCCATCGCGGAAAGTTCTTCGAGTACCCGTGCTTTCAAGGGCTCACGCAAGCGCTTGTCGTTCCACGTCATCCCGGCAAGGCCGCTTTCGAGCATTTGACGAAGCTCCTGTAATTCGCGCTGCATGGCGCCGAATCCCAGATCCGGCCGCGTCACCGCGGCGATGCGCGCCGGCATGGGCGCAGGCGCGGATGCGGGCACGGATGCCGGCGCGGTAATCACCGCTGCCGGCTGGACTGCGATCGTCGGCGCCGGTGCGCGCTGTCGATTTGCCTCGACGAACAAGGCTTCGTCGTAGTCAACGGCTGCGATCACCTCGATCCCGTCATCACTGCGGCGGCTGGAGAGAATGACGGCATCGGGCCCCTGCTCCGCGCGAACCTGGGCGAGAGCAGCGCGCATGCTGGCCGCGGTGTAACGTTTTATCTTCATGTCAACCTCCATGAATCAAGCAAATCAGCGTCCAACCGCCGCAATCACCCGGATGCGGCGGTTTTCAGGAATCTCGTTGTAGGCCAGCACCGCGAGCGACGGTGTCGAATGGCGCATCAGGCGTGCGATCCACGGTCGAATTTTCGGTGCAACCAGCAGCACGGCGGGTTCGCCCGCCGCTTCCTGGCGCCGCGTGCTGTCGGCAAGCGCCGTCTGAATTCTGTCGGCGAGACCGGGCTCGAACCCGGGTGAGGCATCGCCGGCGCCCGACATCGAGTCCTGCAGCACTTGCTCGAGCGCGGCATCCAGTGTGATCACCGGCAGTTCCTGCCGCAACCCGCCGATGTTCTGCACGATGCTGCGGCCGAGCGCGACGCGCACGGCGGCGACCAGCGCCACGGGATCCTGAGTTTTCGGTGCCAGCTCCGCGAGCGTCTCGCAGATGGTGCGCAGATTGCGAATGGGCACGCGCTCCAGCAGCAGGTACTGCAGCACTTTTACCACCACGCTCATCGGCAAAAGCTTGGGCACCAAGTCCTCGACCAGCTTCGGCGCGCTCTTGCCCAGGCGATTGAGCAATTGCTGGACTTCCTCATGGCCGAGCAGCTCGTGCGCATGGGATTGCAATAAATGGCTCAAATGAGTGGCGATGACACTGCTGGCATCCACCACCGTGTAGCCGAGACCTTGCGCCTGTTCGCGCCGCGACTTATCAACCCACACCGCCTCCAAGCCGAAGGCAGGGTCTTTGGTTGCGGTACCCGGCACCGTGCCCGACACCTGCCCCGGATTGATGGCGAGCTCTCGGTCCGGGAACACCTCGGACTCGCCGACGGGTGCGCCGAGAATGGTGATGCGATAAGAATTCGGTCCCAGTTCCAGATTGTCGCGAATGTGCACGGCTTGCACCAGAAACCCAAGCTCCTCGGACAGCTTCTTGCGTACGCCCTTGATGCGCCCCATCAATTCGCCGCCCTGATTGCGGTCCACCAATGGAATGAGCCGATAGCCGACTTCGAGCCCGATCAGATCCACCGTCTCCACATCGTCCCAGGACAATTCCCTTTGCTCGGAGGGTACCGTCGCGGCGGCGGGGGCAACCGCGGCTACCTTGTCCAATGCCTTGCGCTTGCTCAGAAAGTACGCGCCGGCGGCGCACACGGCCGCCATGCTCAAAAACACAAAATTCGGCATTCCCGGAATGATGCCGAGCAGAGTCAGGATGCCGCTGGTGACGCCCAGCGCCTTGGGCTGCCCCAAAACCTGCACCATGATCTGCTGGCTCATGTCATGCGGGCGCGATACGCGCGTGACCAGGATGGCCACCGCAACCGACAACAGCAGCGCCGGGATCTGCGCCACCAAGCCGTCGCCGATGGTGAGCAGTGCATAAGTGCGTCCCGCATCGGCAAGCGACATGCCATGTTGGGCCGCGCCGATGATGGTGCCGCCGAATAGGTTGATGAACACGATCAAGATGCCGGCAACCGCATCGCCGCGTACGAATTTGCTGGCGCCGTCCATGGCGCCGTAGAAGTCCGCTTCCTCGCGAACTTCCTGTCTGCGCACGATGGCCTCGGCCTGGGTGATGATGCCGGCGTTCAGATCCGCGTCGATCGCCATCTGGCGACCGGGCATCGCGTCCAATGTAAAGCGTGCGCTGACTTCGGAGATTCGTCCCGCGCCCTTGGTGATCACGACGAAATTGATTATCACGAGCACGGTGAACACCACCATGCCCACCGCGTAATTGCCGCCGACCACGAACTCACCGAAGGCCGCAATGACATGGCCTGCGGCATGCGATCCGGTGTGGCCGTTGATCAGTACGATGCGTGTCGAGGCGACGTTGAGGCCGAGGCGCAGCAGGGTGGCGCCCAACAGCACGGTCGGGAACGTTGCGAATTCGAGCGCCCGCCGCACATAGATCACGGCCAGCAGGATCATGATCGACAGCGAAATATTGAACGTGAAGAAAATATCCAGCAGGAACGCCGGCAAAGGCAGCACCATCATCGCGAGCACCACCATGACCAGCAGCGGCACCCCTAAGCCGGTGCGGGCAAAGTCGCCGAAGGTCGCTACTGTGGCGCGCGCGTTCATGTGTCGTCGAACTCGCTGCTAACCTGCGGGTTCGGGCGCGCCACCCGCGCGGCGACCGTCGGGCTCAAGGTCCGGATCCTGAAGATGTACGACAGAACCTGAGCCGCCGCCACATACAAACCGGTTGGGATTTCCTTGTTCAAATCAGTCGAGCGATACAGTGCTCGCGCCAATTTCGGCGACTCGAATATCGGAACGCGGTGTTCCTCGGCGATGCGCCGAATGTTTTGCGCGACCAGGTCGACGCCCTTGGCAAGCACGCGCGGCGCGCGCATTTTTTTTGGGTCGTACTTCAGGGCCACGGCAAAGTGCGTCGGGTTGACGATCACCACGTCGGCGGTGGGCACTTTGTGCATCATGCGGCGGCGGGCCAGCGTTTGCTGCATCTGACGGATGCGTTGCTTGGTTTCCGGGCGGCCGTCGGACTCCTTGGCCTCGTCACGCAGCTCCTGGCGCGTCATGCGCAGCATGCGTTTGAACTGAAACAGCTGCAATGGCACGTCGACAATGGCGACCAGTGCCAACGACGCGCACAACCAGACGAACGCCCACGCCACCAGCCCGGCGCCGCGGCCGATCGCCGCGCGCGGTGCCATGTGGGCGAGTGCCAATACGTCGCGGAATGTCCAGGCAACGATGCCTGCGCAAACGCCGCCCACCACCACGAGCTTCAATAATGCCTTGCCGAGCTCAGAGGCGCCGCGCAGGCCGAACAGGCGCTTCAATCCGGCAATCGGGCTCATGCGGGAAAAGTCCGGAGCCATGGCGCGCACGCTGAAATTCCAGCCGCCCAACAGCAGCGATGCCAGCAACACCAGACCGATCAGCGCTCCGAATAGCGGCAACAGGACGGTGAGTGCACTGATGCAGGCGTCGCCGAGAGCGGTGAGCATGGCGTCAGGATCCCGCAGGGCCTGCGCATCGATGTTGAGTCCGTGGCTCATCATCTGCGACAGGCGTGTGGCCAGCGTGCCGCCGACCGCAACCAGCGTCGCGCTGCCGCCCATCATGGCGGCGAAATTGGTCAACTCGCGCGAACGTGGGACCTGACCCCGCTCGCGCGCGTCTTGCAGGCGTTTTTGCGAAGGTTCTTCGGTGCGTTCGCCGCCCGTTTCGGCTTCCTCGGCCATCAGCGCGCTCCCGCCGGCGCGCGCACCAGGTCAGCGACCGCATCAAGCGCGCTGTTGATGAGGCTTAAGATGCCGGCCATGATGCCGTCGAGGCCGGCCAGCAGCACGAAGAATCCGCACACGAGGGTAATGGTGAAACCGATGCCGAACAGATTCAGTTGCGGGGCTGCGCGCGTGACCACGCCGAGCCCCAAATTGACGATCACCAACGCGATGACCGCGGGCAAGGCGATCAGCAGCCCGGACTCGAACACCCGGGCGCCCCACAAAGCCACCGACAAGAAGAAATTACGGTCGATGTGCGCGGCACCGATGGGCAGGGATTGAAAGCTCTCCGCCAATGCGCCGAGCAGCACCAGGTGGCCGTTGATCGCAAGATAGGTCAGGATGCCGAAAATCATGAACATCTGGCCGAGCACCGTCGTATTGGCGCCTCGCTGTGGATCGACCAGGGTGGCAAATCCCAGACCCATGCTCAAAGAGATGGTTTGGCCGGCGAAGGTCAATGCCTCGAAGGTCAGCTGCACCACCATGCCGATGGCGACGCCGATCAGGATTTCCTGCACGGCCGCCAGCATGCCGGCGCCTGATAAAATCGTCAGAGCCGCCGGGATCTGCACCAGCGGCGCCATCAAGAAGGCCAGCGACAGGGACATGACAATCTTCACAAAGGTCGGTATGACGGTTTCGCTGGCCACCGGTGCCGCCAGCACGAATCCGCCCACTCGCAACATCGGCCACCACAGGCGGCCTACCCAGTGGGAGACATCGGCGGCATTGAGAGTCAACGGCTGCACGCGCGCCTTAGCCGACCACGGTCGGAATGCTGGCGTACAGGTCGCGCGTGAAATCGCTCAGCACCCGCAGTATCCATGGGCCGGCCACGAATAGGGTGAGCACCAACAGCAACAGTTTCGGAATGAAGCTCAAGGTAGATTCGTTGATTTGCGTCGCCGCCTGCAGCATGCCGATCACCAGACCCGTGATCAACGCAATCAATAGCAGCGGCGCGGCGATCATCGACGTCACCAGCAACATGCGATGCGCCAATTCCATGACGTTCTCGGGGGTCATTGGTGAAAACTCGAGGCCAGCGTGCCCATCAGCAGCGTCCAGCCGTCTACCACCACGAACAACATGATCTTGAACGGCAGCGACACCAGGACCGGGGACAGCATCATCATGCCCATGGACATCAGCACGCTGGCGACGACCAAATCGATGACCAGGAACGGAATGAACACCATGAAGCCGATCTGGAAGGCCGTTTTCAGTTCGCTGGTCATGAAAGTCGGAATCAAGACGTTCAGCGGCACATCGTCGGGCGTCGCGAATTGCGCCCTGCCCGAGAGTTTCGTGAACAACTGCAGGTCATTCTCGCGGGTCTGCGCCAGCATGAATTTCTTCAGCGGCTGCAGCGTGCGATCGATGGCCATCTCGCCCGCCAGTTGACCGTCCAGATACGGTTTGATGCCGTTCGCATACGATTGCTCGATGGCCGAGCTCATGACGAAGAAGGTCATGAATAGCGCAAGCCCGGTCAGAATCTGGTTCGACGGCGTTGTCGCCATGCCGAGCGCCTGGCGCAGGATGGACAGCACAACGATGATGCGGGTGAACGCCGTCATTGCCAGCAGAATCGCCGGCAGCAGCGTCAGCACCGTCATCAGGATCAGTACTTGAAAGGTAAGCGAATAGGTCTGCGCGCCATCGGCGGCGGTTTTGATGGCGAGGGCCGGCAGCGCGCTCTGCGCCAACGCCGCATGCGCTGGCAGCAGCACTGCCAACGGCGATAACACTGTCAGCGGCAGCAGGCGCAAATCAGGCCATTTCACGCGGCGCCACCCGGCCGCTTCATCAGCTCGCGCATACGATCGGCGAATGCGGGCGCCGGCACCCCCCCTTTGAGCGTGATGGGGACCGCCAGCGGGGTAAGGGGCACCAGCCCAGAGGCGCCGACGCCGACCAGCACCTGCGATTCGCCGACACGAATCAACACGACGCGATCTCTCGGGCCCATGCTGAGTTCATCGATGACGGCGATTTCGCCCGAGCCGCGCGGGCCTGCGAGCTTGAGCCGCTTCAGCGCCCAGCTGATGGCGAGGATCAGCGCGACGATCGCCAGGAGACTCAAAGTAAGCTGCGCCAGACTGCCCACGGACAGAGGCGAGGCGGGTTCAGCGAGCCCCGTCACTTGACGTGCTCCATCCTTTCGGTCGCGCTCACCACATCCGTCAACCTGATGCCGAACTTCTCATTGACCACCACTACTTCACCGCGCGCTATGCGCACGCCGTTCACCAGCACGTCGAGCGGCTCGCCTGCCATGCGATCGAGTTCGACCACGGCGCCGGGCGCCAGCTGCAGCAGCTCGCGTACCGGCATGCGGGCGCGACCGACTTCCAGAGCCAGCGTGACTGCGACGTCGAGGATCAGGTTCAGGTTCATTTCCTGGCCACCCGCACCGGCCGCATTCGGGCCCAATTCGCCGAATTGCGCCCGCGCGGCGGAGGCATTTTTCAGATCGGGCGTGCTCATAGAGAAGCTCCTGAAAGAATCTTGAGTGCATTGCGCCCTTGCGAGACGCCGAATCGTCCGTGGTACAGCGGCACATCGCCCGCATACAACGTCACCTGCTGCGGCGCCTCGATGGGAATGATGTCTCCCGGCGACAAGCGCACCAGCTCGCGCAGGCTGATCTGCGCCTGCGCAAGAATGGCGCGGGTATCGACTTCGGCGCCTTGCAAAGCTGCGGTCAGGGACGGCCCCCATGCTTCCTGCTTGCGCAGCGCCGTCTGGCCGCCGTCCGCGGCGAGCGTCTCGCGCACCGGCGCCAGCAGCCCTTCAGGCAGCAGCCAATCAATGCGGCCGCTGCGGGCGCCGAATTCCACGGTAAATTTGAGCACCAGGATGGACTCCTGGGGAGCGCCCAATTGCACCAGGCGCGGATTGGTTTCCTGCTTGACGAGATCAAACTCCACCGGCGTCACCGGTGCCCACGCCGTGCTCAAATCGGCCGCAAGACTGCGCAGCATGAGCGCCAGAAAGCGTTGCGCCGCCGGGGCGACTGCTGCCTGAGGGTCTGTGGTGGCTCGCCCCGATCCGCCGAAGAAGCCATCCAGCAACGCCAACAACAGGGCCGGTTCGACACTGACAAAGGCAAAGCCAGGAAGGGGTTTGAGCCGCACCACTGCAAGGCTCGCCGGCACCGGCAGCGCGGCCTGCAGGTCGGCGCTCTTTGCCGATTCCAGGGCATTGAACTGCATGCTGGCATCACGGCCGAGCAATGCGGATAACGATGCACCGGCACGTTCCGCGAAGCTTTTGCTCACCACCTCCAAAAGCGGCAGCTGCATGCGGTTGATGCGCTGAGCCGTAAAGTCATAGGGTCGCACCGCACCGGCCTCATTCTTCTCGAGCAGTGCCGACACTTCTTCTTCCGAAATGGCGGCGCGCGCTTTAGCCTCCGTCATTACTGCACCACGAAACTGGTGAACAGCAGGTCATCCACGTCCGGGCCGCCTTCCTTTTTCTGCACGGCGCGCAACTCGGCGAGCGCATCCGCGCGCAGCTTTTCCTTGCCTTCGCGCGACATCAGAGATTGTGAGTTGCGATTACTCATCACCAGCAGCAAATTGTTGCGAATCAACGGGATGTTCTTCTGCACGCTCTCGATGGCCTTCGGATCGTGAGCCATCACTTCCATGGTGATTTGCAGAAAGCGCACCGCGGAACCGTCTTCGAAATTCACCACCAGCGGCGGATCGATTGCATAGTAGACCGCCGCCGACTTGCCGCGGCCGCCCTCCTCAGCATGGCCTGCGACAGCCACGGGAAGGATGGCCTTTATCCGGCCGTCCTTGTCCAATTGCATATCGGGCAGCGGGTGCAGCCTCGCGTTGATGAAGCCGCCGAGCACGACGGCGACCAGGGTCAGCACAAAAATACCGATCCCGTTCACGAGAGTTCCGCCGCCGGATTTTTTCGGCGCAGGGGGAGGAGCATCGTCGGCGGCATCGGCCATAGGTAATTCCTAACGCGGTCACATGCCGCACTCGGAATCGAGCAAGTTCTATGCCAGAAATTTTCTAAAGTGGTTTACGTAGACAATTCAGTGGTTTACATCGGCGCAGGCATTTCACCGCAATGGCGTGAGCCGCTGCCCGCCGATAAATTGACGCTTCCGCCCTACCAGATGCTTACGCGCTGCCCGGGCGCCAAGTACATCTTGTCGCCTTCTTTGACGCCGAACGCATCGTAGAACCCCGGCTGATTGAGCACCGGCGCGGTACCGCGCACCGCCGCCGGTGCGTGCGGGTCGGTCTTGATCCGCTGAATTGCCTCGGCTTCGCGCTGCTTGCCGCGCCACACCTGCGCCCAGCCCATGAACAGCCTCTGATTTCCGGTCATACCGTCAATGACGGGCGCCGCCTTACCCGCCAAGGCGAGCCGGTAAGCCTTGTAGGCCATCGCGAGCCCGGAGTTGTCGCCGATGTTCTCGCCCAGCGTCAAATCACCGTTGACGTGATATCCAGGCACCGGCTCGTACGCGTTGTACTGCGCCACCAGCGCGCGTGTCTTCGCCCTGAACTTGTCGTGGTCCTCCTTGGTGAACCAGTCGTGCAGGTTGCCGTCGGCGTCGTATTGGCTGCCCCGGTCATCGAAACCATGGCTCACTTCATGACCGATGACGGCGACGATTCCACCGTAGTTGACCGCATCGTCGGCCCGCACATTGAAAAACGGCGGCTGCAGGATCGCGGCCGGGAACACGATCTCGTTCATCAGCGGGTTGTAATAGGCATTGATGGTCTGCGGGGTCATGCCCCATTCGTTGCGATCGACCGGCTTGCCCAATTTTTCGAGATTGCGTCGGTACTCGAATTCGTTGGCGCGCACCACATTGCCCCACAGATCTTCGCGTGAAATCTGCAGCGCCCCGTAGTCGCGCCATGTATCCGGGTAGCCGATCTTGCTCACCAGTTTGGCGAGTTTTGCTTGCGCTCCCCGCTTGGTTTCAGGACTCATCCAGTCCAGGGCATCGATGTCCTGACGGTAGGCATCGAGCAGGGTTCGAACCAGGGCTTGCATGCGCGCCTTGTTCTGCGGAGGGAAGTACTTGTCCACATAGCGTTTGCCCAGTGCCTCGCCCATGGAATTGTCGAGCAGCGCCATGCCGCGCTTCCAGCGCGGCCGGTTCTCCGGAATGCCGGAGAGCACCGTGCCGACGAATGCAAATCGCTGGTCCACAAAGGACTTCGACAAGTACGGCGCCGCGGCGGTGAGCACATGCCATTTGAAATAAGCTTTCCATACCGGCAATGGCGTTGCGGTAAAGAGCTTGTCGAGACTGGTGAAATAACTCGGCTGGTTGACGATGACCGAGTCGACCTTGCCCGCAATTTCCGTGCCGTTCGCATAGCGCCGCCAGTCGTATGCCGGCATCAGCCGTGGCATGTCAGAATTCGCGGTCTTGTTATAGGTCTTGATGGGATCGCGGTTCTCGACCCGCGTCCATTGCGCCTGCGCCAGCGCCGTTTCCAATTCAAGAATGGCAACGGCGTGAGCATTTGGCTGCGCATCGCCCGCCATTGCCATCATTTTGCCGATGTACGCCAGATATTTGGCGCGCGCATCCTTCAGTTTGGCGTCATCTTTGAGATAGTAATCTCGATCCGGCATGCCCAAACCGCTTTGATGGACGATGACTGCGTATTGCGTCGAGTTCCTGGCGTCCTGATTGATGTAGAAATCGTACGGTGCAGCGGCGCCGATTCGATTCAAATGGGCTATCAGTGCCGGAAATTCGCTCCTGTCCGATATGGCATCGATGGCGTCTAACTCACTCTGCAGCGGCTTCAGTCCCAGTGTCTCAAGCCTGGCCTCATCCATGAAGCTCGTATACAGATCGGTAATCTTCACGACATCTGGATCGGCGGTGCCCGCGGCACCGCTTTGCAGACCTTCCACGATGCTGCGCAGCTGCTCCTGCGTGGTGTCATCGATATATGTGAAGGACCCATAGCTGCCCTTGTCGGGCGGCAGCTGAAAGCTGTCCAGCCATTTGCCGTTCAAGTGCCGATACAGGTCATCCTGCGGGCGAACCGCGCGATCCACGTACTGCAAGTCGACGCCCGACACGGGCTTCGTGGCCGGAACCGAAGCGCAGCCGCTCACAGCGAGCAAGCCCGCCGCAATAATCCCAATTCTCATCATCAGTACTGCTCCTTCAAAACTTCAGCGATACGCGCAGGCCCGGCCCGGCATCATCCAGCACCAGGCGCGCGCCGTGTAACTTGGTGACGGCTGCCACCAGCGACAGCCCCAGCCCGGAGCCGGGAAATTTGCGCGCCTCATCCAGACGTACGCGCCGACCCAGAACTATCTCGCGCTTGTCTGCAGGGATGCCCGGCCCGTTGTCTTCAACGATTACTTCCGGCTCGCTGCTCGAGCCGCGCAGCAGCACCCGGATATGCCCGCCATCCGGTGTGAATTTAATGGCATTGTCCAAAAGATTCGCCAGTGCTTGAGCGAGCAGCTGACGGCTGCCCAGAACCTCCGCTCCGGCGGCGACCGAACTCTCCAGTTCGATGCCGCGTTCTTCGCTCACCGGCGCGTACAATTCCACCACGCTCGCGACCAATTCCGACAGATCCACCGGCTCTCTAGCCACAGTGCCGGTCTCGGCAAGCGCAATGCGCAGCAGCGCATCCAAGGTGCTGCGCATGTGGTCCACTTCGGTGGACACCTGCTCCAGTACGCGGCGCTCCACCGAGCCCACGTTAAGCTGCGTCATCGCACCCTCGGCCGTGGCCTGCAGCCGATTCAGGGGAGTACGCAAATCGTGCGCAGCGCTGTCGAGCACGGTGCGCATGCCGAGTGTGAGCTGCTCGATTTTATCGAGCATGGTGTTGATCTCCCGTGCCAAAGTGTTGATTTCGTCATCCGCGTCACGAACCGGCAGGCGTTGCGACAGGTCGCCGCGCATGATTTGCGTCGCCACGGCCGATATGGCACCCGCCTGCGCCAGAATGCGCCGGCCCATCCAGAAGCCGCCGCCCAATCCCATCAACAAGGTCAGCACCACCGCGGCGATCAAGCCGCGCATCATCAGGCTCTTGACGTCTTGCCGTTCCTGCACGTCGTGTCCGACCAGCATGTTGTAGCCGCCGGGCAGCGGAAAACGCTGCGCCCGCATTTCGTGCTCGCGCGTCTCGTCGCCGAACGGCACCGATACCTTGAACAGGAACCATTTACCCTGGCTGGCAGCGAGTTTGGGCCAGGCCGGCACGTTGCCCGCGACCGGGCGCAACTGCGGATCGACCATCAAATACACCGCGCCGCGCACATCCTGGTCTTGCGAACGCTGCTCGATCAGCTCGATGAAATCGTTGCGTGACAGCACCACCATCTGTTCGCGCAAACCTTGCACCTCGGCTTCGATCAAATTGTCGGTACTGCCGTCGACCACGCGTGACACGGCAAAATCCACCGCCCCCAGCAAGGCGGCCGCGCCGCAGGCGAATACGATGGAGTAGACGATGGCAATACGAAACGGCGAGGTATCGAGGACGCCGAGAAAGCGTTGATCGGGTCCCACGGCCGCCGCTATTCGTCTTCGCGCAAACTGTACCCCGCACCGCGTACCGTGTGCAGCAGGGGTTTTTCGAAATCCTTGTCGATCGCCTGCCGCAGGCGGCTGATGTGCACGTCGATGACGTTCGTCTGCGGATCGAAATGGTAATCCCAGACGCCTTCGAGCAGCATGGTGCGGGTCACCACCTGTCCGCTATGTCGCATCATGAACTCGAGCAGTTGAAATTCGCGGGCCGTGAGTTCGATCTTCTTGCCGTTGCGCATCACGCGGCGCGTCATGCGATCGAGTTCCAGATCCGCCAGCTTCAGCTTGGTATTGGTTTCCGGGTTGCCGTTCTCGCCGCGTCTGGCGAGCGCGTCAATTCGCGCCAGCAATTCCGACATGTGATATGGCTTGGTCAAGTAGTCATCGCCTCCCGCCCGCAGTCCGGTGATGCGATCGTCGACGTCGCCGAGCGCGCTCAAAATGAGCACCGGCATTTTGCGCCCCGTGGCGCGCAGCGATTGCACCAAGGCCAGCCCGTCCATCTTCGGCAGCATTCGATCGACAATCGCGAGATCGACGGAAATCGAGGAACCGAGTCGCAGCCCCTCGAGACCATTCCCCGCAACGTCGACTGTGTGCCCTACTGCACATAGCGCTTTGGACAGGTAGTCGCGTGCGACTTCGTCATCTTCAACAATCAAAATATGCATGACCTGCTATCTTACAGACGTTGGACAGCCGGCACGATAGACTGGGGATCCCCAGCGCGGGTTCCAATATGCGCACGGAAAAGTCGATTTATGCCTGAGGCGAGCTGCGATGTACTGGTGATCGGCGGCGGCCCGGGCGGATCGACCGCCGCGAGCCTGCTTGCGCAAAAGGGCTACCGGGTGGTGCTGCTGGAGAAAGCCCACCATCCCCGTTTCCACATCGGCGAGTCACTGCTGCCGGCCAATCTGCCCATCCTGGAGCAATTGGGCGTCGCTGCTTCTGTGCGCGCCATCGGCATGGAGAAATGGGGTGCAGAGTTTGTCTCACCTGGCGATGGCCGTCGCCAGGAATTTAGTTTCGCCCAGGCGTGGGACAAATCCATGCCCCTGGCCTACCACGTCCGCCGCTCCGAATTCGATGAGATCCTGGTCAGGCGGGCGGCGCAGCTGGGCGCACAGGTCATCGAGGGCTGCCGCGTCCGGGAAGTCGATTCTCTTGATGCGATGCGCTGTGCCCGCAACGGAACGCCGAAGCCTGGCGATGCCGTGCGCCGCGTGCGCGTGTGTGCCGAACATGATGACGGCCGCAATGAAACCTGGACGGCGGATTATGTCATTGATGCCTCGGGTCGCGATACCTTCCTGGGCAATCGTCTGCAGGCCAAGCGACGCAACAAAAAGCATAGCAGCGCAGCCCTGTATGCGCATTTTGCCGGCGCGCAGCGCGACTGCGGCAAGCGCGAAGGCAATGTCACCATCTACTGGTTCGATCATGGCTGGTTTTGGTTCATTCCTCTGGCGGACGGCGCCACCAGTATCGGCGCCGTGGTATGGCCTTACTACATGAAGCGCCGCAGTACCTCGGTGCAGGACTTTTTCCTCGCCACGGTTGCCCTTTGCCCGCCGCTGGCCGAGCGCTTGCGCCACGCCACCCTCATTTCGGAAGTAGAGGCGACCGGCAACTACTCCTATGTCTGCAGCCACAGCCACGGCGCAAACTACCTGCTGGTCGGCGACGCCTACGGCTTCGTCGACCCGGTGTTCTCCTCCGGAGTAATGCTGGCCATGAACAGCGCAGTGGCAGCCGCCGACGCGATCCATGCCTGCCTGTCGCAGCCGGCGCGATCCCGGGCGGCGCTCAACAAGTTCGGTCGCATTTCGCGACATGGAGCGAAACAGTTCTCCTGGTTCATCCACCGCGTCAGCCACCCCACCATGCGCGAGTTATTCTTGGACCCGCGCAATGTGCTGCGTATGGAGGAGGCGCTGCTGTCGCTGTTGGCCGGCGACATCTTCGGCCGCACCCCGATTTGGGGGCGGCTGCGCCTGTTCAAGGCGATGTACTACGTGCTGGCGCTCGCCAAACCAGCGCGCTCGTTTCGAGCCTGGCGCCTGCGCAATACCAATATTCGTGCCGAGACGGGCGCGTGACCGGCCCATGACGGTTGTGACGCGGCTGGCAACCGCCGTGCTGTGGGCGGTAGTTTGGACGCAATGCGCCGTGGCACGAGAGGAGCCGCTATACGAATTTGGACTGGGGGTGGGCGCCATCGCCTTCAATGACTATCGGGGGTCCGACACGACTCACGCCTATCCGTTGCCGCTTCCTTACCTCTTGTACAACGGCAAGTTTCTGAAGGCGAATCGCGACGGCATCCGCGGCACCCTGTTCAATCAAGATCGCTTCGAATTGAATTTAAGCTTCGATGCAACCACGCCGGTGCGCAACGACCACGTGCGTTACGGCATGCCCGACCTCAAGTCGACGGTGGAACTGGGGCCGTCCTTCGACCTGCATCTCATGCGCAGCGATGACGCCCGAGTGAAGCTCGATTTGCGCATGCCGGTTCGCGCGGCAGTGACGGTTGGAGCCTCTCCCAAAGTCATCGGCTGGACATTTACGCCGCGCTTGGCCCTCGATATCAGGGACCCGCTGGGATTCAATGGTTGGAATCTCGGTTTTTTGACTGGCCCGTTGGTCGCCGACCGCCGCTACCATGCTTATTTCTATTCGGTCGCCCCACAGTTCGTCACCGCGACGCGTCCCGCCTACCAAGCCACGAGCGGTTACGCCGGCACTCAATTCATCTCCGCTTTGTCGAAGCGCTTTGCGAGGTTTTGGGTCGGCGCCTACGCGCGCTATGACACGCTGGCGGGAGCCACCTTTGTCGACAGCCCCTTGGTGCAGCGCAAAAGCTACGTTTCGGGTGGTATCGGTATTTCCTGGATAATCAGCAAATCGTCGCAAATGGTTGAAATCCCCGATTGAGCACCGCATCGATGCTGCGTCCTTTGAAAACTCTCTACGAGTATTTCGCGCTCTACACCTCGCTCACCCTGCTGGGGCTGATTTGCCTGACCTGGTCGGTATTCGCGATTCCCCTTTACTTTGTTCTGCCGCGACGATTGGGAACGGCAATCGGGCGGCGCGGCATCATGTCGGGCTTCCGCATCTACGCATGGTCCCTGTCCGTCACTCGCACTTACCGTTTGGATTTGCGCGCCGTCGACTCGCTCAAGAATGGACCGCCGCTGATCCTGGCGCCGAATCATCCCTGTCTGATCGACGCGCTGTTGATTCTAACCCGCCATCCGAACATCGTCTGCGTGATGAAATCGGCTCTAATGAGGAATGTGTTTCTCGGCTCTGGCTCGCGTCTTGCGCGCTATGTCCGGAACGAGTCGTCGCGACAAATGGTCAAGGAATCAATGGCTCATCTGCGCGACGGCGGCGTGTTGCTGCTGTTTCCGGAAGGCACACGCACCACGCAAGAACCGATCAATCCTCTGGTGGGGAGCGTGGGCTTGATCGCTAAACACGCCCAGGTACCGGTGCAAACCCTGGTAATCGAGACCGATTCGCCCTTCTTGAGCAAGGGCTGGCCGTTGTTCAAGCGCCCCACGCTGCCTATTATCTACCGCGTCCGGCTCGGCAAGCGATTCGATCCGCCCTCGGACGTCACGGCCTTTACGGCGGAGCTCGATCGGTACTACCGGCATGAACTCGAACACGCGTTGCAGTCGCGCTGGCTGCCAATGAACCGCCATGCCCAATGAACACCATGCGCCTGTGCACTCCAGATCTCACTTGGTGCTCATCCCCAGCTACAACCCCGGCCCAAAAGTGTTTGCGACCGTGCAAGATGCGCTTGGAGTGTGGGCTCCCGTCTGGGTGGTGATCGACGGCAGCACCGATGAATCTGCACAGCAACTATCGGCCATGGCCGCGTCGGAACCCGGCTTACGCGTGTTTGTGCTGCCGAAAAATCGCGGCAAGGGTGCGGCAGTGCTGTTTGGGCTGCTGCAGGCGCAAGCCTCCGGGTTTACGCATGTGCTGACCATGGATTCCGACGGCCAGCACCCGGTGGAGCGGATTCAGGCTTTCATGCAGGCCTCGCTTGCCCGGCCTGACGCCATGGTGCTGGGCTGTCCAGTATTCGATGCCAGCGCGCCCGCCTTGCGCGTAAAGGGCCGGCGGATCTCGAATTGGTGGGCCAATCTCGAGACTTTGTGGGCCGGAATCCATGACTCGCTGTACGGCTTTCGCGTATACCCGGTCGATGCGCTTATCGCCATAATGCGGCGGCAACTCTGGATGCGGCGCTTCGACTTCGACGTGGAAGCGGTGGTGCGGCTGTGCTGGCGCGGCATCCGGCCCATTAACCTGCCGGCGCCGGTGCGTTACTTCCGCTCCGAGGAAGGCGGGGTCTCGCACTTCCATTATTGGCGCGACAATGTCCTGCTGACATGGATGCATTTTCGGTTGTTTTGGGGGTTCATTTTGCGTCTCCCCCTGCTCAGCGCGCGACGTTTGGTAGCGAACCGAGATCCGCCGCAGGGTCGAAGTCTATGAAAACAGGCGGCAGACAGCCCGAAATGAGGACCGGCGGGCTGGCCGCTCATGATCTGGACTGTGACACCCCGGGTTGCCGCTCCCGCCCGCCCCTATATAATGCCCGCAACTCAAAACCCCAATCGAAAGCTCACCTATGTCCGACAAAGCGTCGCTCATTCAACAGCCGGCGCCCCTGACCGATGTTGGTCTGCAGCGGGAAATTGCCACTCTGCTCGTTCGAGCATTGAACCTGGAGATCGTGCCGCAGGATATCGATCCCGAGGCGCCGCTGTATGGCGAGGGATTGGGGCTCGACTCGATCGATATCTTGGAGGTGGCGCTGCTGGTCTCCAAGCAATACGGCATTCAGCTGCGAGCCGATGCTTCGGAAAATCAGCAGACCTTCCGTTCCTTGAGGCATCTCTCCGAGTATATTGCGGCACATAGGACAAAGTAGCGATGAGTTGGCGGCGTAGAGTGCAGCTGGCTGCGATCATCGCGTTCGTCATCGTTTACGCGGGGCTCTCCCACTACAGTAATTCCGTTGCGCAGACCCACGATGTGGGGGTCGGTCTGGCATTAGGACCCCTGCTCTTGGTCGGTCTCGCGCTGGTGTGGCGTTGGACCCATTGGCTGGTCGCGCTGTCGACGGCGGCCGCAGCGGCGCTGCTGTTGCATCAATACTGGCCGCTATTGGAAAGGAACTTCTCGGTGGTCTATCTGCTGCAAGAGGCCGGCTTTTACAGCCTGATGGCGGCCAGTTTCGGTCTGTCGCTGCGCGGCCATGAAATGGCTCTGTGCACACGCCTTGCGGACAAGGTGCATGGGCCGTTGAGCGCCCGGGAGGTACGATATACGCGCCAGGTCACCGCTGCCTGGATGGTCTTTTTCCTTGCGATCACGCTGGTGACGTTGGCTCTGTTCGCCTTCGCGCCGCTGCGCATTTGGTCGGTGTTCGCGAATTTCTTCGTGGTGCCGCTGATGGTCCTGATGTTTGCAGCCGAATACGCCGTACGGCGGCGCGTGTTGCCGCAGGTGGAGCGCTCAGGGCTGCTTGCCGCGGTTCGTGTCTATTTCGCGAGTCCACATTAGGCGGCCGCTGATGGATACGATTGCGCTACTTGCCCATAACATGCCGACGGCGGTGATTGCATACCGGGCCGGCGTGCCCGTCACGGCACAGCAATTCCTCTCCGACGCCAGGCGCCTGGCGGAAAGCCTGCCGCCGGGCGAGCACGTACTGAACGTCTGTGCGGATCGATACCGCTTCACCGTGGGTCTCGCCGCCTGTCTCATCGCGGGACGAGTCAGCCTGTTGCCCTCGACGCACACGCCTGAAGTGATCGGGCAATTGGCAGGCTTCGCACCGGACGCATTCTGCTTGACGGACGATGCACACTGCGACATCAAGCTGCCCCAACACTACTACTCCGAGGACGCACTCAGTGCGCAAGACCCGTCTGGCCGCGGCGATGACGCAGGCCGACTCGACACCGACCTCGCTGACGGCGCTGATTGGTCGGTGCCGCAAATTCCGGCGACACAGCTCGCGGCCATCGTGTTCACCTCCGGATCGACCGGCACCCCGCTGCCCTACCGAAAAACCTGGGGCCGGCTCGCCCGCTGCGTGCGCGATGGCGCGCCTCGTTTGGGGCTGCTGGACGGCAGATCGCACACCCTGATCGGCACCGTCCCCGCGCAACACATGTATGGCTTCGAATCCACGGTGCTTCTGGCCCTGGTTAGCGGCAATGCCTTGTGCGCAGAGCGACCGTTTTATCCCGCCGATATTGCGGCCGCAATGGCGGCAGTGCCTCGGCCGCGGGCGTTGATCACGACTCCGGTGCACCTGCGCGCGCTGCTCGCCTCGGCGGTGGAACTGCCCGCCGTCGATCTCATCGTCTCGGCGACCGCGCCGCTGGATCAGAATCTGGCGCGCGAAGTCGAAGTAAAGTTCGACACCCTATTGTTGGAAATCTATGGCTCCACGGAAACCGGCCAGATCGCCATGCGGCGGGCCGCGCAGTCGGCTGCGTGGCGGTTATGGCCCGGAGTTCGACTGAAAGTCGCAGACGGCCAGGTTTTCGCGCACGGCGGGCACGTCGAACAATGGACCCCGATGTGCGATGTCATCGAGCTCTTGGACGACGAAGAATTCCTGTTGCATGGTCGCACGGCGGACTTGGTCAATGTCGCCGGCAAGCGCAGTTCATTCGGCTACTTGAACGCCCAACTGAATGCCATACCCGGCGTGGTCGACGGCGTGTTTTTTCTGCGCGAGAGCACCACCGGCTCCACCGGCGTTACCCGCCTGGGCGCGGTCGTGGTGGCCCCGACATTGAGCGTGGCCGCCCTGACCGAACAACTGCGCCGGCGCATCGATCCGGTATTCCTGCCGCGCCCGTTGATCATGGTCGAGCGTCTGCCGCGCAATGCCACCGGCAAGCTGCCGCAACAAGCCTTGCAAAGCCTGGCAAGCACCCACTTGCAGACGAATGAGTCGCCATGAGCACTCCGGTCGAAGCGGCCATGCACAGCTCGATCGCGGTCCCGGTAGATCACCCATCGTTCGCCGGTCACTTCCCAAATTTCCCCGTCCTGCCGGGAGCCGTGCTGATCGATGAGGTATTGCAGATCATCCAGCGCGACCGGCGCATCGACCTCGCGCAGTGGCAAATCGCATCCGCCAAATTTCTCGATGCCGTTCGGCCCGGCGACGTGCTGAGCGTCGAGCATGTCGCCCCCAAGAGCGGTCTGATTCGCTTCACTGTTCGTGCGCTGGACCGAACGGTGGCCAGCGGCAGCCTCGCAAGCGCAGCGCGGCCGGGCGGCGCCGGATGACCCCCAACACCGACAATCTCGCGGCCCCGCCGCGCAAGGCGGATTGGATCAGGCACCGCGAGCGAGGCAGCATCGCGCTGCTGCGCTTCATGGCCTTCGTTTCGCTGCACTTGGGCAGATCTCTGAGCCGTGTTCCCCTCTATGGGATCGCGATTTATTTCTTCTTGTTCGCACCGGCCGCGCGCCGCCATTCTCTGCGCTATTTGCGCCTCGCGCTGGGTCATGCGCCCCGGGCTCGCGACCGCTTTCGTCAGGTCTTGAGCTTCGCCACCACCATTCACGACAGGGTCTATTTGATCAACGAGCAATTCGCGCTGTTCAACATCACGCTTCAAGGTGAATCGTTGCTGCTGGCCCAGTTCGAGAGCGGCCGTGGTGCCCTGCTGATGGGCGCGCACATGGGAAGCTTCGAGGTGATGCACAGTCTCGGCCGTCGCCGCCGCGGACTTGAAGTCGCCATGGCCATGTACGAGGAGAACGCCCGCAAGATCAATGCCACACTCGCGGCCATCAATCCGCGAGTCGTCACCGACATCGTGCCGCTCGGGCGGATCGACGCCATGCTCAATATCGCCGAGCGTCTCGATCGCGGCGCATTTGTCGGGGTGCTCGGTGATCGAACGCTGGGCGCCGAACCGGTGCATCCAGTGACTTTGCTGGGCGAGCGTGCCTATCTGCCAACCGGCCCCATGCGTGCCGCGGCCATCCTGCGCTGCCCGGTGTTCTTCATGGCCGGCTTATATAGAGGCGCCAACAACTATCACGTGGTGTTCGAGACGGTCGCAGATTTTTCGTCGACCCCCGCAGGAACCCGCGAAGTCGCGGTGCGTTTGGCGATTGAGCGTTACGCCGCCGTGCTCGACCGTTATTGCCGCAGCGATCCTTACAATTGGTTCAACTTCTACGACTTCTGGGCCTCGCGGTCCGACGTTTTACACGCATGATGCTGCGTGTCGCCGGCCTGCTGCTGCTCGCCGCACTGGGCGGGGCGTCCAGCGATCTGGACCAGGTGATGGCTCTGCTGGCGCAGCGCCAGCACGGACGCGTCGAGTTCATCGAGCAGCAGTTCCTGGCCGTTCTGAAGCGGCCGCTCGAGTCTTCGGGCGAACTACGCTACGACGCTCCGGATCGCCTGGAAAAGCGTACTCTGCTGCCTAAAAAGGAAACATTGCTACTGGCGGGGGGCATATTGACGACCGAGCGCGGTGCGCGCCGTCGTGTACTGGACTTGCATCGATATCCGCAGATCCTGCCCTTCGTCGAGAGTATTCGAGCCACACTGGCAGGCGATCGAGCGGCGCTCGAGCGGGTGTTTAGTCTCGAATTCGCCGGCAGCGTGGATCACTGGAGCTTGACGTTGGTGCCCTTGGATCAAGAGTTGCTGCACACCGTGAAACAGGTGCAGATCGACGGTTCGAGAGATCAGTTGCGTCATATAGAAATTCGCCAGGCTGATGGCGATCGTTCGCTGATGACCCTGCGCGCACCTGCCGCGCCATGAGCTGGCAGCGCACGCGTGTAGCGGCGCTTTGGCTCTGCTGCGTAGCACTGGCGTCCTTTGTGGTGGCGCGAGCCCGCTACATCACGGACCTGTCGGCCTTCTTGCCGGCCCACCCCACTCCTACGCAGCAACTGTTGGTCGATCAACTGCGCGACGGCCCGGCGTCGCGCTTGATCCTCGTCGCCATCGACCAAGGTGACCCTCAGGCCCGCGCGCGGGCGTCCGTGGGAATGGCGCACCGCTTGCGTGCCGACCAGCAGTTCTCGAGCGTCAACAACGGTGAGTTGGTAAACGCGCAGCGCGATCGCGAATTTCTATTCCAGCACCGCTATCTATTGAGCGACAGAGTGACGCCGGCGCACTTTTCCGCCGAGGGTTTGCATGCCGCCATTTCGGACACGATTGAGGAATTGGCGTCGCCTGCGGGATTGATGCTCAAGTCGCTGCTGCCGACCGACCCGACAGGCGAAATGCTGCACATCATCGACGAGTTGCAGCGCACACCCCAGCCGGCGACCGACGACGGCGTCTGGGTGTCCCCCGGCGGCGCGCGCGCGCTCCTGGTGGCGCAAACCGCGGCCGGCGGCTCCGATACCGATGCGCAGGAAGATGCCATCAAGGCGATCCGCGCGGCATTCACCGCGGCGGTGAGCGAGTCGTCTGACGCCGGCGCAAAAGCTCTGCAATTGAAATTGAGCGGGCCGGGTGTGTTCGCCGTGGATGCGCGCGCGAAGATCGAGCGAGCCGCCGTGCGCCTGTCCATCGTGAGCGCCGTGCTGGTGGTGACCCTATTGTTTGCGGTATACCGATCAGCCACCGCGCTCGCGCTCGGCCTTGCGCCGGTGGCGAGCGGCGCGGTGATCGGCATCGCCGCCGTCGCCTTGGGTTTTGGCGCGGTTCACGGCATTACC
The DNA here is from genome assembly GCA_040002315.1 of Gammaproteobacteria bacterium. GTDB lineage: Bacteria > Pseudomonadota > Gammaproteobacteria > Steroidobacterales > Steroidobacteraceae > Bog-1198. The sequence goes on along the minus strand of JBDUEQ010000053.1, from coordinate 20,343 downwards.
TTGGGCTTCGGCATCACCTTGATCGGCGAGTCGGTGGACTATTCGATTTATTTTTTCGTGCAATCGCACCGGCTGCGGCAAAACGAGACGGCCGCGCATAGTTGGCAGCGAGCATGGTGGCCGACCATCCGGTTGGGGATGCTGGCCTCGGTCGTCGGCTTCGCGTCGCTGCTGCCCTCCGGTTTTCCCGGCCTCGCGCAGCTCGGCCTGTACTCCATCAGCGGGCTGGTGGCGGCTGCGCTGGTGACGCGCTTCGTGCTGCCCGCGCTGCTGCCGAGAGGCTTTGTGATTCACGATGTCGCACCCTTGGGTGCCCGCGTTGCCGGGTTGCTGCGGCCCGTGCGGCAAATTCGCGGCGTCGTCATTGCAGCGTTCGCTCTCACACTGGCAGCCGCGGCGCTTCTTGTTCTGCTTCGACACCACCATACGCTGTGGAATCGGGAACTCGCTGCGTTGAGTCCGATTTCCGCCGCCGACCAGGAGTTCGACGCCAAATTGCGCGCCGATCTGGGCGCCGCCGACGTGCGCGAACTGGTGGTGGTCTCCGGACCCACGCTCGAAACCACGCTTGAACTGGCGGAGCGCGCGGCCCAGGTGCTTGCGGTGCTGGTGGACGCCAAAGTGATCGGCGCTTTTGACAGCCCGGCGAATTATCTGCCCAGCGCGGCCACTCAGACGGCGCGTCGCGATAGCCTGCCCGATCCACGGCAGCTGAGCGAGAGCTTACGGCAAGGCACCGCCGACTTAGGGTTGAGCGACGCGGTGTTGCGACCATTTCTGGCCGATGTGGAGGCCGCACGGCGTGCGCCGCTGATCGCAACGCAAGACCTTCAGGGAACGTCGCTCGGCACCGGCTTCGATGCGCTGATCCTGCACCAGAAGAATCGCTGGAATGCGATTCTCCCGCTGCACGCGGCGGCCGGCACGCAGGCAGTCAACACGGCTCGGGTGCGGGCAGCGCTGCAGGAGGCGAAGCTCGCCGAGGCGCAAGCGCTCGACCTGAAGCAGGAATCGGATGGTCTGTACGCCAGCTACTTGACCGAGGCGATTCGCATGTCGCTGGCGGGCGTGCTCGCCATCGTCGTGCTGCTGTTGGTTGCGCTGCGCTCGCCGCTGCGGGTGGCACGGATCATGGCGCCGCTGCTGCTAGCGGTGCTCAGCGTCGCCGCCGGTCTCGCCTTGAGCGGGGTGCAGCTGACTATATTGCACCTGGTGGGCATGCTGCTCATCGTCGCCGTCGGATCCAACTACGCCCTGTTCTTTGACCGGCAAGCAAGCGTGCACGAGCCCGGCGGCGAGTCGCTGACACTGGCCTCTCTGGTAATCGCCAATGCCAGCACGGTGATCGGCTTCGGCCTGCTCTCCTTCTCCCATATTCCGGTATTGGTCGCTTTGGGCACCACGGTGGCGCCGGGTGCTTTTTTGGCGCTGCTGTTCGCCGCTGTGTTCGCGCGCGGCGGCGCGCCGCCTCAAGCCGCACAGCGTGCATAGCATCTCCATTCCCGCGGCGGCCGATGCCGCGGCGGCCGATGCCGCGGCGGCCGATGCCGCGGCGGCCGCTGCCGCAGCGCCGACGCGCATGGTGTGGCTGCCCGGCGCCTATCACACGGCGCAGGACTTTTTAACCGCCGGCTTTGCCGACGCGGTGCAGGCACGACGGCTGAATCTGGACCTGATCTTCGTCGACTTGGAATTGGCCCATGTCGGCGATCGCGGCGTGCTTACGCAGCTGCGATCCGATATTGTGCTGCCGGCGCGGTCAGCGGGTGTTTCCCTGTGGCTGTGCGGGATCTCGCTCGGCGGCCTCATTGCCTTAGACTACGCGGCCTCGTACCCCGATGAGCTCGCCGGGCTGTGCCTGCTGGCTCCTTATCTCGGCAATCGCATTTTGACCGCGGAAATCGCGCAGGCGCCGGGTCTTGCGGCATGGCAGCCGGGTGAACTTGCGGAAACTGACGAAGAACGCCGAATATGGCGCTACATAAAGGCCCGTCGCGCCGACGCACGGCCGCTCTATCTGGGGTTCGGTGAGGGAGACCGCTTTTCCGCGGCGCATAAGCTGCTGGCGGGCACGCTGCCTGTTACTGCGGTGAATGCGATCGCGGGCGGCCACGAATGGGCCACCTGGTCCAGGCTATGGGAGAATTTTTTGGATTCGCAATTCAATTGAGCAATCGACGCGCGCCGTGGCGTTGGTCACCCTCGCCGCTGTTGTATGCCACTGCCGCCGTGCATCTCAGCGCGGCAGCGGCAGTGCTGGCGCGCCCGCAGGTGTGGCCCTGGGGCTTAGGAGCGGTGGCGGTGAACCACATCGCGTTGGCGGCGGCAGGGCTATGGCCGCGCAGCCAGCTGCTGGGGCCGAACTGGACCCGGCTGCCAATGCGCGACGCCGTGAGCGGAGGCATCGCCATAACCATCGACGACGGCCCGGATCCCGATGTGACGCCGATGGTTTTGTCGGCGCTCACCCGGCACCGCGCACACGCAACGTTTTTTTGCGTCGGCGAACGTATCGAGCGCTTCCCGGACCTTGCAAGGGAAATCGTACGCCTCGGACATGATATTGAGAATCATAGCCAGCGCCATCGCCACAACTTCTCGTTGCTCGGTCCCGGCGGCATGAGCGCTGAGATATCGCGCGCCCAGGAAAGCATTGGGCGTGTGACCGGCAGCATCCCGCGATTTTTTCGTGCGCCGGCGGGCCTGCGCAACCCATTCCTCGATCCCATCCTGGCGCGCCTGCAGTTGCGCCTGGCGAGTTGGACACGCCGCGGGTTCGACACCGTCACCACGAATGCGGAGACCGTGTTCCGGCGTCTGACGGATCCTCTGCAGGGAGGCGACATACTCTTACTCCACGATGGCAACGCGGCGCGCGACCGCAGCGGTCAACCCGTGATCCTGGAAGTGCTGCCGCGGTTGCTCGACGCCATCGCCGCCAAGCAGCTGCGTCCGGTCACGCTGCGCTCGGCGATAGCGCCATGAAACCTCTGCTGCTCAAGCAGTTCACAGCGAGCAGCTGCATCGGCACGGGTCTGGCAGCGACGCTTATGAGCCTGAGCGGGCAGCACAGCGGCCTTAGACGCTGTGCGTTCGAAACCGTCGACATCGACACTCATGTCGGCGAAGTGCCCGGCGTCGATGCCGTGCGGCTTCCCGAAAACCTGTACAGATTCGAATGCCGGAACAATCGCCTGGCCGAGCTGGCCCTGCAGCAGGATGGTTTCTTCCAGGCCGTCGAGCGAGCGGCTGAACGCTGGGGCCGGCGCCGTGTGGGAGTATTCTTAGGCACGAGTACCGCGGGCATTCTGCAGACCGAGCTTGCCTATCGCGCACGTGATCCGCTCAGCGGAGCGCTGCCGTCGAACTTCGAGTACGGCACCACTCACAATTCATTTTCCGTGGCTGATTACATCCGTCAACGTTGCCGCCTGGAAGGGCCCGCCGTCGCGATCTCCTGTGCCTGTGCGTCCAGCGCCAAAGCCTTTGGCTCGGCGCGGCGCATGATCGAGGCCGGGCTCATCGATGCCGCCCTCGTCGGCGGAGTCGATTCGTTGTGCCTCACCACCCTGTATGGTTTTCACTCACTGCAGCTGACGTCGCCCGCGCCGTGCCGCCCGTTCGACGTCGCGCGTGACGGCATCTCCATCGGCGAATCGGCGGCCTTTGCCCTGCTCGAACGCGCATCGGACAATACGGATGCCGACTCCGTGCTGTTGTTGGGTATCGGCGAATCGAGCGATGCCTACCACATGTCGGCGCCTCATCCGGAAGGTCTGGGCGCGCGTCGCGCCATGCAAGCCGCCCTGCACGCAGCAGGGCTCGAGCCCGGCGACATCGATTACATCAACTTGCACGGCACCGGCACGCCGAGCAATGACCGATCCGAAAGCCAGGCGGTCACCAGTCTGTTTGGCCCGACGACGCCTTGCAGTTCGACCAAGGGCGCCACCGGTCATACCTTGGGTGCGGCCGGCGCGCTGGAGGCGGTGATCAGCGCTCTGGCCCTTCAGAACGGCCTGATGCCGGGTGGAGTTCAGACCAGCACCATCGACCCCACCCTGATGGCACACTACATTAAGGACAATCGCCGTGCTCCGATCACCCGGGTACTCTCCAATTCATTCGGGTTCGGCGGCACGAACTGCAGCCTGATCTTCGGCCGCGCGGGATGAGCGTATCCGCGTACGTGAGCGGCCTCGGCGTGCTGGGTCCCGGACTGTCGAACTGGGCCCAGGCGACGGCAGTACTCGCGGGCCGGGGGGTGTTTGCGCCGGCCCCTGCCGTGTTGCCGACGCCGACCCTGTTGGCCGCAGCGGAACGGCGGCGCACCGGCCGCGTCGTCAAACTGGCGCTGGCGATTGCGCTCGAGGCAACGTCGCAGGCCGGCGAGGATCCCGCAGAGCTCGCCAGTGTGTTCTCATCTTCCGGCGGCGACGGACACAACTGTCATGAACTGTGTCAGGCCCTGGCGCTCGAGGGCCGCGAAATTTCGCCCACGCGCTTCGCCAACTCGGTGCACAACGCCGCGGCGGGCTATTGGAGCATTGCCACCGGCGCGATGGCCGAATCGAATGTTCTGTGCGCCTTCGATGCCAGCTTCACCGCCGGTCTGCTCGAGGCCATGACCCAGGTTGTGGTCGATGGCGAGCCGGTGTTGTTGGTTGCCTATGATTCGGAATATCCCGAGCCCCTGCACGCGAAGCGCCCGCTGCCCGATGCCTTCGGCGTCGCCCTGGTTTTGACTCCGCAACGGCGCGCCTTGTCGTCTGCCCGGCTCGACGCCATGCTGACCGACGACGCTTATGATCGGATGTCGGACCCGGCCTTGGAGGAATTGCGCCGCTCAATTCCCGCGGCGCGCTCGCTGCCCTTGCTTCGTTTACTGGCCCGCGGTGAGGCAGGGCGTACCGTCCTCGAATATCTCGACGTGTCGCGCATGGCAGTGCAAGTGGAACCATGCACCTAGACCGCAACTGGATTGAGCAGAACATCCCGCATCACGGCCGCATGTGCCTGCTCGATGAAATCATCGAATGGGATGCACAGCATGTTCGCTGCCGCAGCGGTACGCATCGCGCCGCCGATCACCCGCTGCGCTCGCAGGGCCGCCTGGGCATCGCCTGCGGAATCGAATACGCGGCGCAGGCGATGGCCGTGCACGGCGCGCTCGCCGCCGGGGCCCGCGTCAGAGCGGCCGCCGGCGCGGTTCAACCCGAGGCAGGCTTTCTCGCCGGCTTGCGCGATGTAGAGATGCATGTGCTGCGCTTCGATGACATGCAAGCCGATCTGATTTGCGATGCCTTGCTGCTGGCAGGCGACGGCGGCACCGCGCTGTACGAATTTGCAGTGACCTCCGGCGCGCAGCGGCTGCTCCGCGGACGCGCCACGGTGGTCTTCGATGCCAACAAACGGCTGAAGCGAACATATGAATAAAGCTGTGATTCGTGCCTTGGTGACGGGCGGCAGCGGCGGCCTCGGAGCGGCCATCTGCCGGCGCTTGAGCGCGGCGGGCTACTACGTGTACGTCCATGCCCATCGCAGCACGGCGGCCGCGCAAACCATCGTCGAGGGCATCGTAGCCGCCGGCGGTCAGGCGGCGGCGGTTCAATTCGATCTGACCGACGCTGCTGCGACGCGGGCGGCAGCGGAAAAGTTACTAGAGGAGGGTCCGGTGCAGGTGTTGGTAAACAATGCCGGCATTCACGACGATGCCGTGTTCCCGGGAATGAGCCCCGCGCAATGGCACGGCGTCATCGACTTGTCGGTGCACGGGTTCTACAACGTCACTCAACCGCTGATGCTGCCTATGATTCGCACGCGCTGGGGCCGTGTCATCAGCATATCGTCGGTCACGGCGTTGATGGGCAATCGCGGCCAGGTGAATTACGCGGCGGCCAAGGGCGCGTTGAACGCCGCCACCAAGGCGCTGAGCCTGGAGGTAGCGAGCCGCGGCATTACCGTCAACGCCGTGGCGCCCGGAATCATCTCCACGGGCATGGGCGACGCGGCTTTCGATGCCGCCGCCATCGCCGACATGGTGCCGATGAAGCGCGCCGGCAGCGCCGAGGAAGTGGCGAGCTTGGTGGCGTATCTCGCCTCCGAGGAAGCCGGATACATCACCGGGCAGATCATTTCCATCAACGGCGGGATGATCTGACCACGACTATTCCAGATCAAGCATACGCATCGAAGGCACCGCTCGAGAGTCGCGGTGGAGATACGGCGGCCACCGGCATCGTGGCGGCGGAGCTGAGACTTGCCGCGGGGGTCCACGCGTAGGGCTGCGAATGCGCGGAGCGATCTTGAAAATTGCGCTGCGAGATGTCGACGCTGACTTGGCCAAAGCCTTGCGAACCCAGCATTTCACGGAGCTTGGGCGAGCTCGACTCCAGCGCATCGCGCGTCACCGCGCTATGACTGGCAAGCCATACCTGCGCATGATCGCCTTGCACCGAGATCCGTACTTCGATGGGTCCGAGTTGCGGCGGATTGATCTGCAATTTCGCGCTGGACAGATTGTTATCCACCATCCAGGACACGCGATCCGCAAGACCCTGTCCGAACTCGGGTGTATCCACCCCCGCCGCAAGCTTCAATGTAGGTGCCGCGACAGTATCGGCGGCGCTTGAGGAATTGACGGAAAATTGCGCGGCGCCCGCAGATCCGGCCGATACATCGGGCACAAGGGAATCTGCGTTGTCGCTGCCGCCATGCTTGTCTGCGCCGATGCTGCCCTCGGATCGCAGCACTTCGTCAGATGAGGCTCCTGTTGCGGCCGCCGGTCGGCCGGCCGCCACTAATAGGCCTGGCGCGGACGCGGTGTTCACGGCGTTCGCACCTAACGCGCCTTTTGCACCGCCCTTGTTGGGAGTCGCCGAATCAGATTGCGGCGACAAAGTGGAATCGCTGGTGGCGGGGTCGTCGACGACGACTCCGCTCGCGGCCGCCATCGCCGCCGCGTTTACCGCTTGCGCTGTCGAATCGGCTCCGGTCGCGGCTTCGGTCGCGGCTTCGGTCCAGGAGCCGTCGTTGGCCGCGGTCGTGACGCCGCCCGCGGTAGCGCTGGGCGCAGAGGTCGCCGCGTCGGTGGCTGCGGTCACCCCCGTTGCCGTCAGAGTTGTGCGCCCGGCGGAATCCGCTGCGCGGCCTGCGCCAGCGACGTTTTTCGGCGGCGCCAATTCCTGGACCGAGGAAATGGTCTGCGCGGCGCTGGAATCCTGAGTCGTGCCCGCGATTGGCGTCGCGGCAATTTCAGTCCCGGCAAGAGGTCCAGGGCCTGCATTGGGCGCGCCTGGCTCACCGGCACCGGCCGCAAGGCCCAGCGACAACGAGAATCCGGCCGCGAGGCCGGCCGCCCCCTGGACATCCGTCGCGCCGCCCAACGACTCGGTGGCCGCGCCGGCTGCAGGTTGATCAGCAGCGCCCACGGCTGTGCCCTCGAGGGCGGTCCCGCCCCTGGCGGAGCCGATGGCCGAGGGCGGCCCAGCATTGCCGTTCGATCCGGGGCGACCGGCAGCCCCGCTATGCGGCGTTGCGCCTTCAACGGCGTCCGCCATTGCCGAAGGCGGCGGACAATTGCCCGTTACCGGCAATTGTCCGCCGTCCGAGCCGGAGCCGGCCGACCCATGCCCTGCCGCTTTGCGGGTGGGCTTGGCGCCGGCCTTGTTGAGTGCCGCCGCAAACTCACCGTCTTTTAGGCCGGAATTAGCGGAATTCACCGTAGTTGGGGAGCTCAGCTGCGCGGGGTCGGATGCGATCGGGGCTTGCGGTACCGCTGGTGTTGCATTCATATCCTTGGGATTAGCAAGCCGTGTGCCAGGCGGCGGGAACCCACTTTGCTTGCTAAATTGACACTTTTTCGCCGCGTTCATCGATTAACAATTCACCGTCTTCCTTTTTGAAGGGGCCCTTTTGCGGTAACGGCAGAATGTCCAGCAGCACTTCCGACGGCCTGCAGAGCTTCACGCCCCAGGGAGTCTCGACAATCGGGCGATTGATGAGGACGGGGTGCGCCATCATCGCGTCGAGCAGTTGCCCATCGGTTAGCGTTTCATCAGCCAGCCCGAGTTCGCAATAGGGAGTACCTTTTTCGCGCAGCAGCCCGCGCGGCTTCATGTGCATCCGCGACAGCAAGGATTCGAGGGTCGTCCGATCGGGCGGCGCCTTTAAATACTCGATCACGCGCGGCTCGATGCCGGCGTTTCGAATGAGCGCGAGCACATTGCGTGAGGTTCCGCAGGCCGGGTTGTGATAGATCGTGACGGCGATCGAATCAGCCATGGGCGACTTTACTTTCCAGCGTCATTGAGCTTCTCTCCTCGGGATTAGGTATTTTAAGGAGGAAGCGCGCGAACCACCAGGACGCAATGCGCCACCTTTACTTCAAATAGCGATCGAACCAATCCAGCGTGCGTTTCATGGCGTCGGCATTGTGCGCCGGATCGCGCAGGCCGTGCCCTTCACCCGGATAGATCATGATGGACGTCGGCACGTTCATGGCTTTCATGGCGTGCCAGAACTCCTGCGTCTGCGGCGCAGGGCACTCGATGTCCAGCTCGCCGACGTAGGCGAAAGTCGGCGTCTTTACATTGCGCATGTAGTTGACTGCCGAGGACCGTGCATAGATGGCCGGATCGTCGTAGGCGGACGCGCCGAAATACGGCAGCATCCAGCCGTCGATGCCGTTCTCGCCATAGTAGGAAATCCAGTTGCTGATGCCGGCGGCCGCCACCGCCGCTTTGAAGCGATTGGTCTGAGTCACCGCCCACATGGTCATGAAGCCGCCATAGCTGCCGCCGCTGATCCCTAAACGTGCGGTATCGATGGGCGCGACCTTCGCCGCGGCGTCGATGCCGGCCAGGATGTCGCGCAGGTCGCCGTAACCGAAATCGCGCACATTCGCCAAGGTAAAGCGTTCTCCTTGACCGTAGCTGCCGCGCGGATTCGGCCGAAACAGTGCATAGCCATGTTCGAGCAGCGTGGTCGTGAGCCCGGGCCCGGGGAAAAACGGTGTCGCGGCTGCGGCCGGGCCGCCGTGAACGTTGGTCAGCAGCGGCAGGCTTCCATTCGCATGCTCGGGCAGCAACAGCCAACCTTGCACGCCAAATCCGTCGCTCTGCCACCAAACGCTCTTGACCCGTGCCGGCGTGTGCAGGCCCAGGTTCACCGACGTCAGATTCCGCCAATGTCCCGTGGCGCCGACCAGAATTTCGGGGGCCACAGTGAACGATTCATGCGAAGCGGCGGTGATTCCCGAGGGGCAAGCGACCGACGCATAGCCCTCATCATTGCTGAGCGATTCCTGACCATTCCACATGGCGAGCGGGGTGGCCGGCGCGCGGCCGAGGCCAAGGTCCACCAGTTGGGTTTTATCACCGGCGAGCAATTGGGCGTGCAGGCGGCCGTTACAACTCCAGGCCAGCGCGGTGGCCGATGCGCCCATCGCCGGAGTGATGTTGGCAGCGGCGCCGCCCTCGATGGGCAGCGTGTACACATCCCCGCCCGTGGAACCGAAGTCGCTCATGATGCCGGCGATGAAGGCAATCGTTGAGCCATCGCGCGATACCTTCGGCATGGCAATTTGCTGGCGCATAGATGCGGGGGAATAAAGCACTTTGGCAACGCCACCCGCGTCCGCAAAGCCGTACAGCTTCGCGATCCACCAGTTATTATCGCCATCGCCGGGAGCTGCCGTGCCCACAAACCCCTTGCCGGCCGGACGCCAATCATATTCATAGACAAACAAATTGGGCGGCGACACCCAGCGTAATTTGCCCTGGTCGAGAATGGCTATGCGCTGCTCCGCAGGCGCCGCATCCAAATCTCCGGCAATGGGCGCGCCCGCTTCAGTCGCGCCGACTTCCTTGTTGGCATTTTCCGTAGCCAGCATCGCCAGCCGCCCGTCCGAAGCATACTTGAGATCCTCGATGGTCCCGCCGAAATCCAGCAGCTTGGTCAGGCCACTGCCGTCGGCCGCCACGGTGTACACGGAACGCGCGTGACTCCCCGGCGTGCGCAGGGTGAAACTCAAATGCTTGGCGTCGGGAGTCCACGCCGGAGCGCCCGGCCAGCACTGCGGCACGGCACCGCAAGGCAACGCAACTTTTGTCGCGGCGCCGTCGCGCACGCGCCTGATCACGAGATCCCTAACCGGCGGATGGAAGCCGTTCGCCGGCGAGTCGCCTTCGACGGACACCACGAATGCGGCGTTGGGTGAGATCTCGATGCGAAGGAAGCGGTGCACCAGCTGTGTCTCCCCCTCGGCGTGGGCGAGGGTGGTTGCCGCGAACAGCATGGCGCATGCTATGACGGCGCCGCGAGCGGATCCGATGCAGACTCTCCGTGCTCTCATTCCTTGCTCCTGATGTGATTCGTCTATTGAGTGCTTTTAAGCGATGAGTTTATGGAGCTCGATTGAATTTCAATACCAGCGTTGCGCAGCCGAGCAGACCCGCGCCTTCGATCCACGCCAGCCAGCGATTCATATTGCTCGACACGCCGAACTTCGCCGATGCACGCAGCGCGCGGTGAGCGAGCCAGCCATACCCCAGCAGAATGCAGAATTCCGGCAACATCGAGGTCGCCGCCAATATCAACATCTGCGCTACCACCGCCTTCGCGGGATCGATGAACTGCGGCAGCAGCGCGAGAAAGAACAACAGCGCCTTCGGGTTCGCGAGCTGCAATGTGAGTGCTCCCAAGTAGACGCGGCGCCGATCGCCCTGCTCCGCCGGAGCGCCTTCTCCCAGCGCCACCGCATGACTCGCGCCGGCCGAGAGCAGCGCCTTGATCCCCAGATAAATCAGATAGGCTGCCCCCGCCCATTTGGCAATGGTAAAGAATTGCGCGCTGGCGGCGATAATCGCGCCCAAGCTCGTGGCCGACAGCGTGAAGTAAATGGCGTTGGCGCTGATGATGCCGGCCGCAGCCGGCAACGAGCGCCGCAACGCACCGCGCACGCCCTGCGATACCACGTAGAACACCGCCGGGCCCGGCGACAGGGACAGCGCCGTTTCCATCACCAAAAACAACAGCCAAGTCTTGAAAGTCATATTGCATTCCCGATAGCAGAGCCGTTAGCCTACCAGCATGAACAAAAAATTCCTCTCTCTGCTGTTTGGCATCTGCTGCTTCTGCGCCGCCGCCGGCACCTCCTTCGGCGCCGCACCGGCTCCTGTCGAGTCGCGTGTTTCCGCTCAGAACTCGCTCTTTGAGGACTACTACCAGGCCGAGCTTAAGGCGCACCCCGAACGGGCGACGGCTTACGGTGACTATCGCTACAACGATAGACTGGATGAATACTCCCTCGCCGCGATTGCCGAGCAGCAAGCCAGGGATCAGAGTGTCCTCGCGCGCCTGGATGCAATTTCAACGGCAGGCTTCTCCGAGCAGGACGTGCTATCCCATGCGGTCCTCGGCTTCACGCTGCGACAGCGCATGAAGAATCATACCTTCAAGGAATACGAGATGCCGGTGAGTCAGATGGATGGCCCGCATGTGCGCCTAGCCGACCTGCCGCTCGCTGTGCCCTTCGATTCGGTGAAGCAGTACGAGGACTACATCGCGCGACTGCATCAAATCCCGCGCGTCTTTAGCCAGACGCAGGAGGTGCTGCGGGCCGGCTTGATGGACAATCTCATGCCGGTGCGTTTTCTCATCGATAAAGTCCCCGAGCAATGTGAGGGAGTCATTGCCGCAGATCCCTTCCTGTTGCCGACCAAGAAATTCCCCGCCAGTATTTCCGCCGACGATCAGCAGCGCTTGACCCGGGCGATCTCCGATGCGGTCAACAACGAAGTGCTGCCCGCCTACCGCGCTTTTGCCGGTTTCATCGTGGCGGAGTACGCGCCGCACGGACGCACCGTGCTCAGTGCCGCCTCGCTGCCGGGCGGCCAGGGACGCTATCTGAACGACATCCGCAGCCGCACCACGATCAGCGACCTTTCTCCCGAACAGATCCATCGGATCGGTCTGCAAGAGATCGACCGCATTCAGTCGGAGATGACCGCCATCGCGCGTAAGGAAGGTTTTGCGGACTTGACATCTTTCCGCGCATCGCTCGCGACCAACCCCAAGTACAAGCCCACCTCCGCAGAGCAAATCGTCGACGATTTCCGCAAGTACGTCGACCAGATGCAGCCCAAGCTGCCCGACCTGTTCACCTACATCCCGGGGTCGCCCGTGACCGTCGAGGCCATGCCGGCATTTCAGGCAGCCAATGCCACGCACTACCAAACCGGCACCCCCGACGGCAAACGTCCCGGCCGCATCGTCGTCTCCGTGGCCAACTTCGCGCAGCGTTCGCTGATCAGTGACGAAGCCACGGCCTACCATGAGGGCATTCCGGGGCATCACATGCAGCTATCGGTGGCGCAGCAAATGCTGGGCCTCCCCAAGTTCCGCCAGCATAGCCAGAACTCCGGATACATCGAGGGGTGGGCGCTGTATTCCGAACAGCTTGGCAAGGAAGTGGGGTTCTACCAGGATCCAGTCAGCGACTATGGCCGTCTCTCGAGCGAGTTGTTTCGCGCCGTGCGTCTCGTGGTAGACACGGGATTGCATTCGCAGGGATGGACTCGCGATCAGGTGGTCGCCTTCTTCCGGCAGTCCGGCGCCATCGACGAGCCCACCATCCAGTCCGAAACGGATCGCTACATCGCCTGGCCGGGTCAAGCGCTCTCCTACAAGCTGGGACAATTGAAATTCCGCGAGCTGCGGGCCCGCGCGGAGAAGCGCTTGGGGGCGAAGTTCGACCGGCGCACCTTCCACGACGAGATGCTGAACGGCGGCGTTCTGCCCCTCGATTTGCTGGATTCCCGAACGAATAGCTGGATAAAAGCGCAGAAGCTCGGGATTAGAGCCGCCGCAGCCAAGTGACTGGCCGACTCGGGCAGGGTGCCTCACAATAGCGCATGGATAACCGCAAACTGATCACTCTGCATCGCCTGCGCGAGATGCACGCCGCCGGCGAAAAAATCGCCGTACTCACCTGCTACGATGCGGCCTTTGCGCGGGTCCTGGATGGCGCCGCGGTCGACGCACTTCTGGTGGGAGACTCGCTCGGCACGGTGCTGCAGGGCAGGACCAGCACCCTGCCCGTATCCATCGAGGAGATGGCGTATCACACCGGTTGCGTGGCGCGAGGCAATCGCAATGCCTGGATCATTGCCGACCTGCCCTTCGGCAGCTACCAGGAATCGGCCGATGTCGCGATGCGCAATGCCACCCTGCTCATGAAGCAAGGTGCGCAGATGGTGAAGCTCGAAGGCGGCGGCTGGACTGCGCCCATCGTGCGTTTCCTCGTAGATCGCGGGATCCCGGTCTGCGCCCACTTGGGTTTTACTCCCCAATCGGTGCATGCACTCGGTGGTCATCGGGTACAGGGGCGCGATGAAAAGACGGCCCGAGTCCTGTGCCAGCACGCCGAAGAACTCGCCGCGGCGGGCGCCGAGCTCTTGGTGTTGGAACTGGTGCCCGCCGCCGTCGCTCGCGAACTGACCGCTACGTTATCGATTCCGACCATCGGCATCGGCGCCGGTGCCGGTTGCAGCGGCCAGGTTCTGGTGCTGCACGACATGCTCGGGGTAACGGGCGGCGCGCCGTTTAAGTTCGTGCGCAATTTCATGGACGGCAGCACCGGTGTCGAGGCAGCCGTGCGCAAGTACGTCGCCGACGTGAAAAGCGGCCGCTTTCCGGACGATTCGATTCACAGCTTCTGACCGGAACCAGCGTGCACATCATCCAGACGGCTGCCGAATTGCGGGCAGCTCGAAAGCCGGGCCAACACATCGTGCTGGTGCCAACCATGGGCAATCTGCATGAAGGTCATTTGTCGCTGGTGCGCATTGCGCGCGAGCGCGGCGATCTCGTGGTGACCAGCATCTTCATCAACCGCTTGCAGTTCGCGCCGCACGAGGACTTCGCCCAGTATCCGCGCACTTTCGAGCGCGATTGCGAACTGTTGGCCGGCAGCGGCTGCGACATCGTGTTCGCACCGAGCGATGCCGAAGTGTATCCAGAACCGCAAGGGTATGCGGTGCATGCACCCACCGACCTTGCCGGCGTCCTCGAAGGCGAGGTTCGGCGGGGTTTCTTCAGCGGCGTGTGCACGGTGGTGCTGAAGCTATTCAACATGGTTCAGCCGACCGCCGCGGTTTTCGGCAAGAAGGACTATCAACAGCTGCTCGTGATCCGCGGCATGGTGCGGCAACTATCGCTGCCCATCGAAGTCGTGTCCGCAGAAACCGTGCGCGACTCCAGCGGCGTTGCCCTGTCATCGCGCAATGGTTACTTGACCGACTCGCAGCGCAACCAGGCGGCGCAATTGCACACTGCATTGAGCGCGCTGGCTGCGGCGGTCAAGTCCGGTCGTGCGGATTGGCAAGCACTGGAGCGGGAAGCGCGGGATTTCTTGAGCGCCGCGGGTTGGCAGCCGGACTATGTAGCAATACGCCAGCGTAGGGATCTCGGCGAGCCAGCGAGAGGTGAGCCGTTGGTCGTACTGGCGGCTGCGAGGCTTGGCAGCACACGGCTCATCGACAATCTGGAAATTTGAGCGCCGCGCGGGAAATGGTGGCGGGATTGTCGCGGAGGGTCTATTCGGCGGCAGCCACATCAACGAAACATATTCGTTCCGATCATCTCTTGGCGGAACTCGCAGACTGATCAGGAAAATGAACACGGCAGAGTGGATGGCAACAACCACTGCCAGCACGAACAACCAAGAGCGCGTGCCGCTCTTCTTGACATCCGCAAGGCGCATCCCTTCTTACCCATCGTTGTCGCAACAAGGATAACGACCGCCGTCCGGGCGATTCGTTCAGCGTACATCTCAAACAAAGTGCTGACGAAAACATCTGCCGGTCGAAGTGGCCGGTTGACTACCCCTTCCGCCCAGAGGGCTTGACGATGCCCACACTCTCCGTTTCGGGATCAAAGACGATTTGGGCCTCGCCGCGTTTGAGCTGGCTGATGACATGCGCCACCTTATCCTCCAGCGAGAACTCTTTCTCGCCGTAATCGGTACCCTCACGGAGCACATAGGACTCCACGACTGCATGCAGTAGGTCTGCCGCCAACTCGGTGTACGGAACCACCACCGTTTGAGGAACGTCGCCATCAACTGACTTGTCCTCCACTTACGCGACCGCCCGGCGCGCCAGCCAGCTATCGAGATGGCCCGCAAAGGCGTTACGGTTCGCCTGGGTCAACGGCGGCGGACCTCCGCCGACATTGCCGCTGGCGCGCATCGTGTCCATGAAGTCGCGCATCGCTAGAATTCCCCGAATAGTGTCCGGCGAATAACGCTCGCCGCGTGGACTGAGCGCCTCGCCGCCCTTTGCAATCACTTCGGCTGCGAGCGGAATGTCCGCGGTGATGACCAGGTCACCGGCAGCGACGCGCTTGACGATTTCTCCGTCAGCCACGTCAAACCCCGAGGATACTTGCACCGCGCGCAGACTGGTGCGTTCAGCCGCCCGGAACAAGATGTCCTTGATGACATTCGGACAGGCATCCGCATCGACCCAGATACTGGCGCCAGCCACATTCCGCCCTTAAAAAGTGCGCGCGCACGGGAGACGCAATATACACGTCGGCGCCAGACCAACGAATATCGCTGGCTTGGATAGCACCCGCGCAAGAGCAAGATTTACAGGTTCGCGGGCATATTTTCGTTTGACATTAGTCAAAATGAAAACGCGAACTCGCCGCACATTCGAGATTTTCCTCGCCTGGCATGCGCTCCAGGCGCAGCCAATGTCGTTTAATCACGTCTATTGCAATCAGAGGAGCTGTCATGGGGTCATCAGTCAACAGGTCCAGCGTCGATGAGGCGGCTCGGCCCGACACGAGCTGCGGCAATCCGTGTCATCCAGGCCATGTATGTAGCGCCTGCGCACCATTCTGGAATGCAATGCTGGAAACGGGGCGATTTAAGGCCTACGTACCGCCCACGTTTGAAGGCGGTACCCCGTCGCAGGAGCCCAATTTTTTCGACAGGAATATCGACCTCGCGGGCCTCAAATCCAGATCCAGGAGCTCCCGTAGCTAGGATTGCGCTGCGCGATTTCGAACCAATCCTGCGCTTATTTACTATTCCCGTAGGCCTGAATCAACTCGAACAGATAGTCGCGCTCTTCATAGAGCCCCTCGACTGATTTGCGCTCATTGAGCCCGTGAACCCCATTGCCATCGGGATCAGAGAACCGTCCCGGCACTCCGTAAGTCGGGATTCCTGCAGCGTTGAGATAACGGCCATCGGTGGCGCCAGTCGTCATCGCGGGGAGCATCGGCACTCCCGGGAAGTGCTTTTGGGCAAGCGTCTTGGCGATGCCATAAACCAGCGGGGTCAGCGGCGGCGGGGCTGGTGTCGGGCTGATTTCGCCGGTCGGAACTATGGTCAGCGAAGGGTCGGCGGCCGCCTTGACCAACTGGGCAAGGACATTGTCGATCGAATCGCCCGGAAACATCCGGCAATTGATATTGGCACCGGCGCGTTGTGCCAGGGCATTGTTGGCATGGCCGCCATCCAGCCGCGTCGCGACGCAGGTAGTGCGCAGCATCGAGTGGAAGGTCGGATCCTTGGAGACAATGGCGTTGGCTTCAAGATCGCCAGGATTGGCGACCAGCCGCATCATCGCGGCACCGGCCTCACCCCCGGTCAGTTTCGCAGTCTCGGTGAAATAGGCGCGCGTCGTGTCGCTGAACTGCACGGGAAACTCATATTGACCGATACGCAGAAGGGCCGCAGCCAGACTGTAAATGGCATTATCTGGTCGAGGCCGACTGCTGTGACCGCCGGGGTTGCTCGCCTCCATTCGGAAATCCTGATAGACCTTTTCACCCGCCTGCATTCCTAGTGAAAGCCGCTTGCCGCTCGCATCGCGCAGGCCGACGCTTCCTTCGTTCAGGGCGAATTGGGCGTCGATCCAGTCCTTGTGCTCGGCCGACAGCCAGGCGGCGCCATTAAAGGCTCCGCCGGTTTCCTCGCCACAGGTCAGGGCCAGCTTCAATGGCCGGCGAAGCTTGGTTCCAGCCTGCTTCAGGCGGATAAGCGCATCCGTGAATATCGCCGCATGCGCTTTGTCGTCGGAAGAGCCGCGGCCGTAAAAATAGCCATTCTCTTCGACCAACACGAACGGATCGCGCGTCCAGTCTTCGCGCTTCGCCTCCACGACATCGAGATGTGCGAGCAGCAGAATCGCCTTGGCCCTGGGGTCCGTACCGTTCATCGTCGCGACCAATCCACCCTCTTTGGGATGATCGGGCACGCCGAACAGCCGAATATCGCCATCCTTGAATCCGGCCGCTTTCAGCCGCGCCGCCATGCGCTCTGCCGCCAGTGTGCAACTCCCGTCGGATAGGCTCGTATTCGTCTCGACGAGTTCTTTGTACAGCGCTCGGAACGCACTCTGATCCGGCCGGATTCCCGCAGTCACCGGTGCAGCTAGAATTGCGGCGAGGGCCGCTGTAGTCAGTAAGTGGCGCAAATCACGATCTCCCCTTTTGCAGGCCTGGCAGACTACGTCGAATTGACGATTGCAGGCAAGATTCTTGACGGCTGCTGCCCTCGTTCACGAAACCGCGGGGCACCGAATTTGCATGAAGACGTGATAAATACCAGCTAATTATACCTCGACCGATGTGCACCGTGCGCTGTTTGGCGACGATGCCAAACGACAGTCTCCTGCGGACATAAAGACAGGAATCAAAAAGCATATCCGCCGGCGGCATGCGCGCGATTGATACAAACCCGCTGGTCCGGACACTTGTGACCGTAACCTCGGAAAATTGGCAGGCGCCCAGCGACTATAGTGCTTAAGGCGTCCATTCACTTTCCTCATTCCGACAGAATCAGCTAGCGCTTGCGGTCCCGAACGCGTGGATTAGCGTGCCGCAACCGAGCGTCCAGCCGAAGAACGACTCAACATTGAATATCGTCGCCGCCTGCGCCTCCGGCGGGCCGGCCTGCATGGCGCCGTCCGTGACTAAGATCGGCCAGTACTCGTGGAAGTACGCGTCACGCAGCGTCGACTCGACGCAGACGTTCGTCGCAATACCGACGAACACCAAGTAGCGGATGCCGCGGACTCGCAGCACCGAGTCGAGCTGCGTGCCCGCGAAGCCGCTGTAACGGGTTTTCAGTACGACTAGATCGCCCGCCTGCGGAACGAGCGCATCGACAATTTGGAAGTCCCAGGTGCCCTCGACCAATAGTTGCCCCTTCAGTTCAGGGCGCGCGCGCATGAGGCAGAGCGCCGTTTCCTTGCGCGGATTCGGGGACGCCGGGCCCCCGCCATTGCTGAGGTCTGGCTTATAGCCCGTCTGCAGGTACACCACCGGGACGCGCGCGCCCCGTGCCGCATCGAGGATGCGCCCGATGGTGTGCACCACCTCGTCGGCAAGGGAGACGTCCACGCCGGCGAGGTCGAGCAGGCCGCCGCGGCTCGCGAAGGCGTTCTGCATATCGACGACGATGACGGCGGTCATCGCGAGGTCAATGTCGAGCGGCTCAGGCCGGGTATCGAGCGTCAAAGCTGTCATGGGCTTCCATATTATCGGTTATGACTAAAACACATTCTGACAGACCGTGTCCTATGTGCAGCAAAAACGAGCTCGCGAATCCGACGAGCGACGGACTCAAACGTGCCCGAGGACTAAACCGCTCGCGCGGTAGGGGTAGCTCCGATTCGGGTTGGGGGATAGCTGATGTTTGAGGCTCTGTTTTGTAAGTTGCGAGGTGAGGCAATCGGCCTCGTTTTGCAAGCGGAGCACAGCCATGAACGATTCATCTCGGAAGATTTCGCCGCTGCGTCAACGCATGATCGAGGAGATGCGGATGCGACAGCTCGCGCCCAAGACCCGGGACGCCTACATTCGCGCGGTTCTGCATTTCACCGCCTTCCTTGGCCGCTCGCCCGACATGGCCACGGCCGAAGAGCTGCGTCGCTGCCAACTGCACTGCGTCGATCAGGGGGTCTCCGCGATCACGCTGAACGCGACGATCACGGGATTGAAGTTCTTCTTCGAGGCAACCCTTGGTCAGGGCGAGTTGATGGCCAAGATGCACCCTGTGCGCGTAGCGCGCACCTTGCCGATCATCTTAAGTCGCGAAGAAGTGAGCCGCCTGCTTGAGGCGGCCAAGAACCTCAAGCATCAAACTGCGCTGTCGGTAGCGTGTGGGGCAGGACTGCGCGTCAGCGAAGTGACTGCCTTGAAGGTTGGTGACATTGACAGCCAACGCATGCTGTTGCGCGTCGAGCAGGGTAAGGGCAGGAAGGATCGCTACGCTCTGCTGCCGCCGATCCTGCTCGAGCGGCTGCGCATCAGGTGGCGCTTCGCCCGGGCGCAGGGCAAGGTGCTGCCGGGCGGCTATTTATTCCCTGGCCTCGATCCGGTGGACTCCATGAGCACACGGCAGCTGAACCGCGCCGTGCACGAAGCGGCCCTCGCCGCGCACATCGACAAGCGCGTCTCCATGCATTCGCTTCGACATGCCTTTGCCACTCATCTACTGGGGCAGGGGAAAAATATCCGCATCATCCAAGTGCTGCTCGGACCTAAAAAATTGGAGACCACGGCACTCTATACCCATGTAGCGACTGAGACTTTGCGCAAAGTGCTCAGTCCATTGGAGAGTTGCCTACGGACGTAGGATCGGCTCGTGCCACGCAGCAGCCTGGAGGTCGCGGATATCTTCCGCGTCCACGGGCCAACTTGGCAGCATCACGAACGCGGCCACTTGAGCCTCGGCCAGTTGAAGGTGATGTCGGCCATTGAGCAGTGCCGCAGCGTCGCGCTCGGCGGCCACGCGCTGCGTTGTTCGGCGTGCACCGAACCGCAGATCGCCTACAACTCGTGCCGCAACCAACACTGCCCGAAGTGCCAGAGCAGCGCCGCGCAGCGTTGGCTCGAAGCACGGCAGGCCGACCTCTTGCCCGTGGAGTATTACCACGTGGTCTTCACCTTGCCCGCACCGCTCAGCGCCATCGCCTACACCAACAAGGAGATCATTTATGGTTTGTTGTTCGACATCGCTGCCGAGACGCTGCGCACGATCGCCGCCGATCCGAAGCATTTAGGCGCCCACATCGGTACCACTCTGGTGCTGCATACCTGGGGCTCTGCCCTGACGCACCATCCGCATGTACATGGCATCGTACCCGGTGGCGGCCTCGCGCCCGATGCCGATCGGTGGGCCCTCTGCAAGCCGGGGTTCTTCCTCCCGGTGCGGGTGATGTCTCGACTGTTTCGCCGTCGGCCAAGATCGGCGCCCGAAGCGCTCGTGACCCAAAGTGACACTCTTGAGAATCATTACCTGGCAATAGAGCCTGTCGGCCA
>JBDUEQ010000052.1:0-10906 GCA_040002315.1 Gammaproteobacteria bacterium | reverse complement strand
CGAGTTGTTCCGGCGTCGAGTTTTCCATGGTCGGATCGTGATCGAGACCGGGATAGCTATGGAATCTCACCGGCTGCTTCTTGGCGCACATGAGTTTGACCGCTGCACGTACGGCATCGATGGGTACGGTTTGATCCGCCTCGCCGGCGATCACGAGCATCGGGCCGCCGATGGGCTTGTTGCCCTGCGCGTTGCCTTCGAAGAACTGATGAATCGCGGCGATTTTTTCCCACTGCGGACGCAGCAGGCTGCCGCTCGGCAGCGCGGCGTAGGTTGCATACCCGTAGTAAAAGCAGCCCTTAGTGGTCACGTCGACGTAATGCGCGAGCACGCTGTCCGACAATAGATCGCGCGGGTTGAACTCCGGATAGCGCGCGTGAATGCCGGCTGCCATGAAGGCGAGATAAAAACCGACGCCGGGGGTGTTGCCCAGGTGATTGAAGAAATCCGACTCTCGAGCGGCGCCGGCCACTGAGACCGCGCCGAGATAATTCGGGTCCTTGAGAGCGTGCTGCTCCTCGGCCACGCCCCAGGCGGCGAGGCCGCCCTGCGAATGCCCGTCCACCACCCATTTCGGGTTCAAGTTCGGCACGGCCTTGTGCGCCGCGGGTATCGAATACAGCACGTCGTGCGCCTGTGCGACCTTGTTGACGTACTGATGCAGGCCTTCGGTGCCTAGACCATGGTAGTCGGTCGCGACCACGGCAAATCCCGCGGCCACCATGGGCATCAACCCTTCGGCACCGTAGTACACGTCCTTCATGGCGGAGGGCGCGCACAGCCGCGCGACGCCGCTGGTGCCGTGCGCCCAGGCGATGACGGGCCAGCCCTGTGGAGGCGGTGTGCCGCCCGGGATGAGCACCACCCCGGATGTCGCGACGTCCCGTCCGGTGGCGTCCAGAGAATGATAGAGAATGCGTACCGCTGTCGCGCCCTTGGGCAGGGAGTAGCCGTCGAAGCTCTCTTTGCGCAACAGATCGCCCGGCTTGGTTGCCGACAGATTCTTCGGGGTCGCATAAAAATCAGTGAGCGGCAGCCGATCGGCCTGTTCCAATGCCAGGGCTTGCGCCACGGTCTTGGGCATTTCCTGGGCGTGCAGCGGGCCGCTCACCGATAACGCGAGCGCACTCAGCGCGAAAGCGGCCGCCGTCATGGTTCTTGTCGTGCTCACACTGATCTCCCGTAGTTGTACCGCTCGATGACGCCGATGACGGCGCCGCGCTAGTCTAGCGCCATCGCGGCCGCGCGCGGGAGATAACGTGCCCGTGAGGTGCCGGCTATTCGTGCGCCCTTGGCATGAGCAGTTTGGCGATCAGCGAGGTCCATCCCGATTGATGCGAAGCGCCGGCACCGCGACCGGTGTCGCCATGAAAATATTCGTAGAAAGGGATGCAATCCTGGTAGTTCGGGTCCGACTGCAGCTGCGGCTGATGCCGCAGCACGGCGCGCTCGCCTTTAGCATCCTTCAAGAAGATGCGCGACAGGCGATGCGACAGCTCGGTGGCCACTTCATCGATGGTCAAGTATCGGCCCGAGCCCGTGGGGCATTCCACTTTGAAGTCATCGCCGTAGTAATGATGGAATTTCTGCAGCGACTCGACGATGAGGAAATTGAGCGGAAACCAAATCGGACCACGCCAATTGGAATTGCCGCCGAACTGCCTGGATTCGGATTCGGCCGGCGAGTAGTGCACCGATTGATCGACGCTGCCGACTTTGAGCTCGAAAGGGTGCGTCAGATGCGCGCGCGACAGGGCTCGAATCCCATAGTCGGATAAGAATTCGGATTCGTCCAGCATGCGCCGCAGGAGTTCTTTCATGCGATGGCCGCGCAGCAGCGACAGCAAGCGCCGCTGGCCGCGTCCAGGCGATTCCCAATGCGACACCAGGCGGGCGAGATCGGGTCGGTGGCTCAAGAACCATTCCAGACGCTTGCGAAACCCCGGCAGCTGCTCCAGCATTTCCGGCTCCAGGGTCTCCACCGCGAACAACGGGATCAATCCCACCATTGACCGGATGCGCAGCCGCACTTTTTCGTCGTTGGGCAGATTGAGCACATCGTAGAAGAACTGGTCTTCCTCGTCCCACAGGCCGACGTCGGCGCTGTACATGCAGCTCATTGCCTCGGCGATATTCAAGAAATGCTCGAAGAATTTGCTGGCGATGTCCTCGTACACATGATTGTGCTGGGCGAGCTCCAGCGCGATTCGCATCAGATTCAGCGAATACATGGCCATCCAGCTGGTGCCGTCCGACTGATTGATGTAACCGCCGGTCGGCAGCTGCGCGCTGCGATCGAATACGCCGATGTTGTCCAGCCCCAAGAATCCGCCCTGGAAAATATTTCTGCCTAGGTTGTCCTTGCGATTCACCCACCAGGTGAAATTAAGCATCAGCTTGTGAAATACGCGCTCGAGAAATTCGAGATCGCCGTTGCCGGCGTTCTGCTTGCGGTCGATTTGGTACACCCGCCAGGCGGCCCAGGCATGCACCGGCGGATTGACGTCACTGAAAGCCCATTCGTAGGCGGGAATCTGGCCGTTCGGATGCATGTACCATTCGCGGGTCAACAGCACCAGCTGTTGCTTGGCGAACTCGGCGTCGATCAGGGCAAACGGGATGCAGTGGAACGCCAGATCCCAGGAAGCGTACCAGGGGTATTCCCACTTATCCGGCATGGACACGATGTCGGCATTATTGAGATTGCGCCATTCGATGTCGCGGCCGTGCAGGCGCGATTCCGGCGGCGTCGGCTGGCCGGGATCGCCCTTGAGCCAGCGCGGAATATCCAAGTAATAAAACTGCTTGCTCCAGATCAGTCCTGCGAAGGCCTGCCGCTGCACCACACGCTCATCGGCCGAGACGATCTCCTTCTGCAGATCGGCATAGAACTTATCGGCCTCGCTGTGCCGCAGAGTCATGCAATCCTCGAACTGGGCGAACGGCTGATCGAGGCTGCGCCGCGACAGGCGCAGGCGAAACACCTGTTTGCCGCCGCCATCAATGGTCGATCGAAACCACACACCCGCCTTGGTGCCCTGCTTGGCGGGGTTCACCGTGTCGCGGCGGCCGTCGACGATATGATCATGAAAGCCGTCTTTGAAGTAGCCGGGGACTCCTAGATTCCAGAGCCGCGGCGCATTGGTTTCGTTTTCCGTGAACAGCAGCTCCGCACTGCCGTCGGCATACAGGCGGCTCATCCGCATCGACTCGGGTGCAATGCCGACACTGCCGTCGCTCAACGCAGTCAAGCTGGGTTTGACCGTGCCCGGTTCCCAGGTCCAGGTATTGCGCAACACCAATTGCGGAATCAGGTGCAACAACGCCGGCGCATCGCCGCGATTCCACGCCGTGATTTTCATCAGAATATCGCCGGGCTCGACCTGCGCATACTCGACGAACACATCGAAGTAACGATCTTCGGCGAATACACCGGTATCCAACAGCTCGTATTCGGGCAGGTCGGTGCCGCGGCGCGCGTTCTCGGCGACCAAATCCGCATAGGGAAAGGCCCGCTGCGGATATTTGTAGAGCATCTTCAAGTAGGAATGCGTTGGGGTCGCATCCAGGTAAAAGTAATGTTCCTTGACGTCTTCGCCGTGATTGCCTTCGGCATTGGTCAGGCCGAACAGGCGCTCCTTCAGAATCGAATCAGCGCCGTTCCACAGCGCCAGCGACAGGCACACCTGTTGTTCGGCATCGGAAATGCCTGCAATGCCATCTTCGCCCCAGCGATAGGCGCGGCTGCGCGCGTGTTCATGCGGAAAGTATTCCCAGGCGGTGCCGCCCGCGCTGTAGTCCTCGCGCACCGTGCCCCACTGGCGCTCGCTTAAATAAGGCCCCCAGTGATGCCAGCCGTCGGGACCGGGCACGTTGGCGAGCAGGCGCTCGCGCTCGATAGTCATCTTGTTCCTTATTCGGTCTTCGAGAGGCGGCGCTCGAGGTAAAGCCAGGAACGCAGTATCTCAGCCACGCTCCACGCCTGCGCGAAACAGCCGCGCGCAGTGTGAGGTGCGTCACCATCAAAAATCTCCCCCAAACTCCCCACGCAGGCGCTTTCCAGGTGCTGCGCCATAGGACTCAAAAACGATTGCGCCAGCCGCGCATCGCCATACACTCGATAATGAGCCCTCGAGAAGGGCCCGAGCAGCCAGGCCCAGACGGTGCCCATGTGATAGGCGGCATCGCGTTGACCCGCATCACCCTTGTAGCGGCCGAGGTAGCCCGATTCTTGAGGCCCCAAGCTGCGCAGCCCATGGCTGGTGAGCAGCTCCCGGGCGCAAATGTCGACCACGGCACGCATTTGATCGGCGTTCAAAGCGCAGTACGGCAGGGCGACGCTGAGGATTTGATTGGGCCGGATACGCGCATCGGCGGCGCCCCCGCCGTCGACATCGATGACGTCGTACAAGCAGGCGCGCTGCTCATTCCAAAAACGGCCGAAGCTTATGGCAGCCCGCGCGAGCAGCGACCGGCAAAAATTCTTCTCCTCCTTGGTACCGAGCGGTGCCGCGAGCCGCACTGCGACGTCGAGCGCGTTTAACCACAGCGCATTGATTTCCACCGGTTTGCCGATGCGCGGGGTGAACACCTGCTCGCCGTGCTTGGCGTCCATCCAGGTCAATTGCGTTCCGGGTTCGCCCGCCCGCAATAGGCCGTCCGCGGGATCGACGCGAATGCCGAAGCGCGTGCCATCCGCGTGCGTGTGAATGATGTTCATCAACACGGGGAAGAATTCGCGCGCGAGGTCGGGATCGCGCTTGGCCAGCAAGTAATCGTCGAGTGCCGGGAACATCCACAATGTGGCATCGGCGGTGTTGTACTGGGGCGCCTCGCCGGCATCGGGAAAGCAATTCGGCAGCATGCCGCCATCGACGAAGCCGGCGTAAGTTCGCAGGATTCCGGCGGCGACCTCATAGCGTCGCAGCGAAGTCGCAAGGCCGGGCAGAGCTATCATGGTGTCGCGCCCCCAGTCGGTGAACCAGGGGTAGCCCGCAATGATGCTGCGGTCGGCGCCGGCGGAACCTCGGCTCACGATGAATTGATCCGAGGCTTGCGCGAGGGTGCGGATCCAGGCGGGGGCTGTATTCGGCAGCGGCTCGATCAATTGCCGCGCGCGCGATTGCAGGGTGGCCAGAACGGTAGCGCCCGGCGCCGGCGGCTCGCTCTCGGCTGTGGCCACGAGGAACACCGGTGTCCCCGGGGTGAGGTCCGCGGCAAAGGTGCCGGGGCTGAGTAAATCCTCGAGCGCGTCCAGGCCACGCTCTGCTTCCATGCGATGCCAGAAATTCCAGTACCACTCTCTCGCCGCCGTGAACTGCCCGTGGCTGATGGACAATCGATACGGTCGGGCGCCGGCAAAGGCCTGCACCCGGCACTCGGCGCTGTCCGAGTCGAGCGTGAAGTCTTTGGCGCCGCGATTCTGGCTGTGATAGTCGCGATACGTGATCAAGGGCTTGAGCGTGACGCGCAAGGGCGCGGATGCGCGCTTAAGCTCTAAGCGCAGGTAACTGGTATTGGCTCCTGGAGCCATGAACACGCTCTGTTCCAATAAGGCATCCGCAACCGCGTAACGCCAGGTCGGAACGCCGTCGTGCACGGCGAAGGACTCCAGATGCACGAAACCCTGGCCGCTGATTGCACCGCCGGCGAACTCGTTGGCCGACAGGTCGGTGTCTACACTCAAGTAGCGCGCGCTGAGCTCGACTTTCGCCACCAGCAGAGTGCGCTCCACCGGAGGGCGTAAGCTCGCCATGAGAAATCCATGGTAGCGGCGGGTGTTGGCGCCCGCGACCGTGCCGCAGGCGAAGCCGCCAAGGCCGTTGGTCACCAGCCATTCAGAGCGGCAGGCGCTCTCCCACTGGCCACAGATGTCGCGGCCCAGGGTCAGAAACGCGACCGGTTGAACAAGTAATCCAGCGAGAACTTACCGGGTCCGTACACGATCAGGAAGGTGAGCAACGTACCCCACAAGATATGTTGACCCAGCGCGGCCTCGAAGCCTTCCGCCAATAGCACCTGGCGATACGAAATCACCGCCACTGCGTTCACGGCAAACAGACCGATAGCGCTCAAGCGACCAACGAAGCCCAGCACCAGCAGTGTGGGAAAGAATAATTCGCCGAACGCGCCGGCCACGGCCGCGGCATGCGGTGACAGCAGCGGTGTGTGGTATTCGTTCTCGAACAAGCTCAGGGTGCTGTCCCAGGTGGTCACCTTAAGGTAGCCCGATTTCAGAAACTGCCAGCTCACATACAGGCGGGCGCCGAGCGCGAACGGCGATTGCAGGTAGTCGAGCAGCCGCGCAGCCAGCGCATTGGGGGCCTCAATTTTTTGCAGCAAGGTCATGAAAGATCCCTCTTATTGGTGTCGTACTCAATGAAAATCGACGATGACCCCGGCCAGCACGAAGCGCCGCAGCGCCGCCGCGGCATCGAACCCGTGACCACCGGCCTCGGCGGCACACCCGTCACCGGCGCTCGCGCCCCGCGCAATGGCGGCCTCGAAAGGTTCTTCGGCGCGCAGCGCCTCGAGAAACTTAAGCTCGCCTGACGATAGTCGATGAAATACCAACTGGCCTCGGTCGCGGATCAAAAGTGCCCTGTCAGGACCCGTGCCGAGGTCGAGGACTGGGGGCTCCGCATCGCCGACATTAGCTTCCCAGATCGCCACGCACGGAAATTCCGAGGCGAACAGGCGCACGGAGGGGTGCAGGCGGAACGCCAGCTGATCGTAGGTCGCCGCCGCTGCGCTCTGAAGTTTCTCCAGATCGAAAGGCGCGTGATCGCCGGCCAGCAGCGTCTCCTGGATCAGCCACTCTAGACGCGCGACCTCACCTAAGTAGCGGTAGTCATCGGCAACGTGTGCCTGCGCCAGATACTGCGCGAACATCGCGCCCGCGAACTGTAAATCGCCCGAGAGTGACGGATGGCGCGCGTGAAAGCCGTGCGCCACCTGTCGGAAGTAATCCTCACCGACCAGGCGCCTAATCACCGGGAAGCCCGCGATCAAGCTCTCGTTAAAATTGCAACGCACAGTGTTGGCATAGATACCTAAAGTAGTCCTGGCGGCGATACCGCGTGAGGCGATGAGCGGCGCCGCGAGATCCGCCTCATCGTCGAGCACGGCCCGCATCACGCCGAGCTGCAGTTCACGCAGCGAGGGCACGGGTGTCCGCTCGTACGGTATCGGCCTTGGCGGCTTCGGCCATCAGCAGCTCGAGTGCCGGAATATCCGTATCCCACTCGATCAGGGTGGGGATCTCGCCGAAACGGCGCAGTGCACGTCGATACAAATCCCACACCGCATCGCAGACGGGAGTGCCGTGGGTATCGATCAGCAGTTCGCGTCCCTCGAAGTCCATGCTGGCGTGTCCCGCCAGGTGAATTTCCTCAACCGTGCCGGGCTCAATGCCATCCAAGTAGCGCTGCGGCTCGAAGCCGAAGTTCTGCGCCGCCACGTAAATGTTGTTGAGGTCCAACAGGATTGCGCAGCCCGACTCGTTGGCGACCGCGGCAAGGAACTCCCATTCAGTCATGCGCGAGCAGTCGAATTGCAAGTAACTCGAGACGTTCTCGATCAGGATCTGTCTGCCCAGGTAATCCTGGGTCTGGGCAATGCGCGTGCTTACATGGCGCAGCGATTCTTCGGTGTAAGGCAGAGGCAGCAGATCATTGGCAAAGCGTCCGTCGACGGAGCTCCATGACAAATGTTCGGAGATGAGTTGTGGCTCGAAGCGCCTTAGCGCGCGAAGCACGCGTCGCAAGTGGGCAAGGTCGATCTCATCGGTCGACCCTAAGGACAGCCCCACGCCATGCAACGACAGGGGATAGCGTTCGCGTATTCGCGCCAGCGCCTCGACATGCGCACCGCCATCCGCGAAATAATTCTCGGTGTGTGCTTCGAACCAGGCGACGGCAGGAGATTCAGATAGCACCCGCAGATGATGCTGCGCCCGCAGACCGATGCCGGCGCGGGCCGGCATCGAACTGCTGGGTTTCGCGGGTGCGCGATTATCCGTACCGGCGCGCACGGTTATTTGGCGGTCGCACTGCCGCCGCTGAGCCGTGCGCAGGTGCCCTTGGGCAACTCTACGAATTCCTTGCCGCCTGAATCCACCTTGGCCTGCCCGGCGCACGCATGCGCGGGACCTGCGCAGTCGTTCTTGCCGGCCTTTACCACGCCGTAGCACTTTTCCATCTCCACCTTGTCGGCCGCAAAGGCCGGTGTCGCAAAGGCTGCGGCGCCCAGGCTCAATAGGCTGCTGATGGCGGTGATGGTTGCACTGGTCCTATTCATCGATGCTCTCCTTCGTGTTGTATGAATCAAAAGCCGGTATGTTCGATAGGACCGGCCCATTGTCGCAGTTATTTCGCCCGTCGTGCCCCAAGGTCTGGCAGGCCGGCGCGGCAGCCTAAGAACAGGTCGCGATTCGCTACGGCAAACCCAGGCTTTGCTTGTAGAATGGCGGTTTGGCCATGGGACGGGTGGACGGTGCAGGATCGCTCAAATGGAAACGCCGCATTGATCTGCGGTTCGGTGGCTTACGACACGATTTTGCAGTTCCCGGACCGCTTCAAATCGCACATTCTCCCCGACAAGATTCATATCTTGAATGTGTCCTTCTTAGTCCCCGACATGCGCCGCGAATTCGGCGGTTGTGCAGCGAATATCGCTTATAGCTTGAAGCTGCTGGGTGATCGCGGCGTGCCCATGGCAACGGCGGGTGATGATTTTGCACCCTACCGCGAGCGAATGGTGGCGCAGGGCATCCCCGTCGATTGCATCAAAGTCGTGGACGGAACCTTTACCGCCCAGGCCTTCATCACCACCGACCTCGATGACAACCAGATTACGGCGTTTCACCCGGGGGCAATGCAGCACGCCCACCTCAACACCGTGTCTGATGCGGGGACCGGGATATCGCTCGGCATCGTGGCGCCGGATGGCCGGCAGGCCATGATCGAGCACGCGGCCCAGTTCGCGGCCGCCAAGATCCCCTTCATTTTCGATCCCGGCCAGGGACTGCCTATGTTCGGGGCCGAGGAGCTTAAAACCTTCATTGCGCAGGCTCGCTGGGTCGCCGTGAACGACTATGAATGGGGCATGCTGCAACAAAAGACCGGTTATGCGGTCTCTGACATTACGGCTCAGGTCGATGCCCTGGTGGTCACCTTGGGGCCCAAGGGCTCGGTGATTTACACCCAGGGGCGCTCCGTCAGCGTCCCCTGCGCCAGCCCGACGGCCGTGGTCGATCCCACGGGTTGCGGGGATGCCTATCGCGCTGGTCTAATTCACGGCCTGTTGCGGGGTCTGGACTGGGAAACCACCGGTCGGGTGGCCTCCCTCATGGGTGCGATCAAGATCGCGTCGCGCGGACCGCAGAACCACGGTTTTACTCAGGCGGAGTTCGATCGGCGCTACCAGGACAATTTCGCCTAGGCTTTAAGGAATTTGAAATGAGCAGCAGTTTCTCGTTTACCTCCGAATCAGTCTCGGAAGGCCATCCGGACAAGGTCGCCGACCAGATTTCCGATGCGGTGCTCGATGCCATTCTCGCCGCGGATCCCAAGGGCCGGGTGGCCTGCGAAACCCTGGTCAAGACCGGCGTCGTGATCGTGGCCGGAGAAGTCACCACCAGCGCCTGGGTGGACGTTGAAGCCATCGTGCGCAAGACCGTACTCGACATCGGCTATGACACCTCCGACATGGGCTTCGACGGCGCCAGCTGCGGCGTGCTCAATATCATCGGTAAACAGTCGCCCGACATTGCGCAGGGAGTGGACCGCAAAGACGAGCGCAAGCAGGGAGCCGGCGATCAGGGATTGATGTTCGGCTACGCCAGCAACGAAACGGATGTGCTCATGCCGGCGCCCATTACGCTGGCGCATCGACTGGTGAAGCGCCAGGCCCAGGTACGCAAGAGCGGTAAGCTGGCCTGGTTGCGACCGGATGCCAAGAGCCAAGTCACCTTGCGCTACGAGAATGACAAGCCGGTCGGCCTCGAAGCCGTGGTGCTGTCGACACAGCATGAGGACAGCATCAGCACCAAACAGTTGCGCGAGGCCGTCATCGAGGAAATCTTGAAGCCCGTGCTGCCCGCCAAGTGGATCGACAAGCACACCAAGTATCACATCAATCCCACGGGACGCTTCGTCATCGGCGGTCCGGTCGGTGATTGCGGCCTCACCGGGCGCAAGATCATCGTTGACACCTATGGCGGATTTGCGCGCCACGGCGGCGGTGCCTTCTCTGGGAAGGATCCGTCCAAGGTGGATCGGTCGGCGGCCTATGCGGCCCGTTACGTGGCCAAGAATATTGTCGCGGCGGGCCTGGCGGAGCGCTGTGAAGTACAAGTGTCTTACGCCATTGGGGTGGCCGAACCCACATCCATCATGGTCGAGACTTTCGGCACGGGCAAGTTGCCCGATGCCCGCTTGACGCAGCTGGTGCGAGCGCATTTCGATCTCACGCCCTTTGGGCTGCGCGAAATGCTGGACCTGGCGCGGCCGATCTATCAGAAGACGGCGTCCTACGGGCACTTTGGCCGCAAGGACCCGCAGTTCACCTGGGAGCGCACCGACAAGGCGAGCACGCTGGCAGCCGAATTCAAGGCCACGCGCGCCGCATGAGCGTGCGCGACCGCACAAACACTTTTAAGGAGACGATCGATGAACGCAGCAATCAAACAACCTGAGGATTTCTTGGTCAAGGATTTGAGCCTCGCAGAGTGGGGCCGCAAGGAAATCCGTATCGCCGAAACGGAAATGCCCGGCCTCATGGCGATCCGTCACGAGTTCGCGGCGCAGCAGCCGCTGCGCGGCGCGCGCATCACCGGGTCGTTGCACATGACCATTCAAACCGCGGTGCTGATCGAGACCTTGAACGCGCTGGGCGCGCAGGTGCG
>JBDUEQ010000051.1:0-4102 GCA_040002315.1 Gammaproteobacteria bacterium | reverse complement strand
TCATCGAGCGTGGCTGCCCTTAAGCTACCGGCTTCACAAATGAACAGCGTTGATGACTGGCTAATGTGTTGGCCATGTATGTCTAGCGTCTTACAATCCGATGGCGTGCGGCATCGCGGAGGATTTCCGTCCCCTAAACAGAAGTAGAAAGCCCATCGTCACTTCGAAAATGAAGATCGGCGCAAAACAGGCTGGCGATAGCGAATCCGCGAGGTCTGGGAAGACTATAAACCCGAAATTGCAGATAAAAACCACAGCGGAAGCAAACACACCCCAACCAGCTAAGGCTCGCGGGATATAGTCAGACTTGAACCACAAATATGCGAATACAGCGGATCCCGCGCCAAGAAACAGAAAGCTCACGTTAAATGCAGCGTTCTGGCTGCTGATCGACAGTCTCGCCAATGCGTACAATCGATCGCCCTCGAATACCTGGAGGTAAGAGGTGGTCCCGCTTTCCTAGACAGTTTTCGCGGTCCGGATAAGTGCAACTCCATCGGTTATGCAGCCACCGCGAGGGGCTGAGATGAACAGGCAACTCGACGTTTTTGATTCAGTTGTTGGGGCAACTGAGCGCTAAGTTGCCCCCAAACGGTACGTGCTGTCAAGAGCCGTGAAAGATGGGAAGCCAGGTCTACAACTCGATTATTATCTCTATTTTTTAGCCACTTAGGCGAGGTGGTGCGCGATTCAGAGTACGTGGGAGTAACAAGGCGTTGAGAGAATGGGTGGTGAGAGAGGGACTCGAACCCTCGACCTCGGCATTATGAGTGCCACGCTCTAACCAGCTGAGCTACCTCACCACGAAGAGCGCCGGATTGTCCGGAGCTAGCTGACGCATGTCAAGCCGAATGATTCGGCTATCGTTTCTAAATCAACAACTTATGCGGAATTGACCGTCCCAGCCAGACCCGCTGGGCCGTACCCGCCGCCCGCGCCTCACGCCCGCGGCCGGTCTCACTACTGCGCCGGTGCAGCCGCTGGCGGCCCCGCCGGGAAAGGCCGTTCAAGAATCGCATTAGTGTTCTGAAAGCTCTCGATCATCCACCGGCCACCTACCTTGCGAAGGATCTGTATCTCTATTCCCTCGCGCGGCTCAGGCATGCCGGGCGGAATGTGAGATCCCTCCATGCTCCAGCGCACATGCGCGACCGCAATCCTCGGGCTCAAAAATTTGGTCTGCACGTCAGTCACGTGAAGTGTGCTGTCGCGGAACACGAAGGCAAATGCCGCCGTCAAACGATCTTGAATTTGCGCGCGCCCCTTCCACCACCAGCCGAGGACGTTGACACAATCGCCGTCCTTGGTGAATAAATTCGCATATGCCGCGGCGTCGTGATGATTCCAAGCCGCCTCCTGGTCCGCTTGCACGCGACGAATTCCTGTCTCGTCGTTGGCGGAAGCAGTGGCCGCCAAAGCGCAGAGCACCGCGATGCACATCACTCGCTTCATGAATCACCTCGATCGTCGCAAGATCCGAACGGCTAGACGTTGAACCTAAAGTGCATCACATCGCCCTCCTTGACGATGTATTCCTTGCCCTCCAATCGCAGCTTGCCGGCCTCTTTCGCCCCGGCCTCGCCCTTGTAGGCGATGAAATCATCATAGGCGATGACCTCCGCCCGGATGAACCCATGCTCGAAATCCGTGTGTATCACGCCGGCCGCCTGCGGCGCCGTCGCGCCTCGATGCACTGTCCAGGCCCGCACTTCTTTGACTCCGGCAGTGAAGTAGGTCTGCAGCCCCAGTAGTGTATAGCCTCCACGAATCACCCGGTTCAGGCCCGGTTCGTCGAGCTTTAATTCCTTCAGGAAATCCTCGCGGTCAGCCTCCTCCAGCTGCGATATCTCCGCTTCGATCGCCGCACACACCGGCACCACCACCGCACCTTCCGCCTTCGCCAGCTCGCGTACGCGATCGAGCATGGGATTATCGGTAAACCCATTCTCGTCCACATTCGCCACATACATGATTGGTTTCTCAGTCAGCAGATGCATGTCGCGCACGAGCAGCAGCTCATTCGCATCCAATCCCAGAGTGCGAACAGGCTTGGCCTCATTGAGTTGCTTGCGCACCCGCTCCAGCACATCGCGGATCTTTACTGCATCCTTATCGTTGGCCTTCGCCGCCTTCACCGATTTCTGATAGGCCCGTTCCACGCTGTCCAAGTCGGCCAGCGCCAGTTCCGTATTGATCACCTCGATGTCGCTCGCAGGATCGATCTTGCCGGCCACATGGATGATGTCGTCGTTCTCGAAACAGCGCACCACATGCGCAATCGCGTCCACCTCGCGGATGTGCTGCAGGAATTTATTCCCCAAGCCTTCGCCCTTGGACGCGCCCGCAACCAGTCCCGCAATATCCACAAACTCAACCGTCGTCGGCAGTATCCGCTCCGGATGCACGATTGCCGCCAATTTTTCCAGCCGCGGATCCGGCACCGGCACCACTCCCACGTTGGGGTCGATGGTGCAGAAGGGGTAGTTCTCCGCGGCTATTTGCGCGCGCGTCAGTGCATTGAACAACGTGGACTTGCCCACATTCGGCAAGCCGACGATTCCACAACGAATAGGCATTAGATTTTTCCTGCCCTGCTGTGCAGCCGGGTCATGGCGCGCTCCGCGCCCTGTTCAAGTAAAAGCGGCATGACATCCGCCGCCGTGCTGACTGCCTCGAGGATCAGATCCTCCTCGGCGCGCGATGCGCGTGTCAGCACATAGTCGATGACTTCCGCCTTGTTGCCCGGGTGTCCGATTCCCAATCGCAACCGCCAAAAACTCTCGCCGATATGCGCAATGGTGTCGCGCAGGCCGTTGTGGCCGCCGTGGCCTCCGCCCTGCTTCAATCGCACGCTTCCCACCGGCAAATCCAGTTCGTCGTGCGCCACCAAAATATCTTCGGGCGCAATCTTATAGAACTCGCTCAACTGCCGCACCGACAAGCCGCTGCGGTTCATATACGTGGTGGGTTTGAGCAGAATGATTTCCTGCCCGCCCAAGTTGATGCGCGCCGTCTCGCCCGAGTACTTGCGGTAATCGCGGAATTCGCCGCCATGACGGCGCGCAAGCAAGTCCACGAACCAGAAACCCGCATTGTGACGAGTCACCAGATGTTCGGGGCCCGGATTTCCGAGGCCGACCACGATGCGCAGAGGTAAACCAGCCATGAACGCACTCTTACGACAAAAAGCAAAAAAAGTAAGGGCCGCCACCTGACGGCCCCACTTCTGAAACGCAGAAAATGCTATTTCTTGGCGTCTTTCTTCGGCGCGTCCTTCTTCGCGTCGTCCTTCTTCGCCGCGTCGCCGGCCGGGGCTGCTGCTGCCGCTCCTGCCGCAGGTGCTGCTGCCGCACCGTCCGCCGCAGGCGCACCGGCCGCCGCTGCCGCCGTCGGCTCGGGCTCTTCCGCACGCGGGCTGTGAATCGCCACGACCGCCGCGTCGTCCTTCACCAGGTCCAGCAGCGTAACGCCTTCGGGAATCTTCAGCTGCGAAAGATGGATGCTCTCGTTGAGCGACAATCCGGAAATATCGACCTCGATGAATTCCGGCAGGTCCTTCGGCAGACACGAGACCTCGGTGTCGTTGCGCATATGCGAGACGATTCCGCCCTGCGACTTGACGCCCGGGGATACCGCCGCGCCGGTGAAGTGCAGCGGAATGCTGATGCGAATCTTCTCGTTCTCTTCGACCCGCTGGAAGTCGATATGCACGATGGCGTTCTTGAACGGGTGCCGCTGCACATCCTTCAAAATGGCCGCCTGAGATTGATCGCCCACCTTCAAGCTGAGGATGGTCGAATAAAAGCGCTCGTTGTCGAGCATGATCAAAAGCTTCTGATGGTTCAAGGTCAGGGCGCGCGCGTCAGCGTGCCCACCATACAGAATAGCCGGCACTTTTCCTTCGTGACGCAGGCGGCGGCTCGCACCTTTGCCTTGCGTCTCGCGGAACTCGGCGACGAGTTCGAAAGAGGTTTTCATAATCTTCTCCAGTTGCATCACAAACACGGCGCCCGCGCATCGCGACCAATTGCGTGGGCACCGACCAATTCAATCGCCAAATCAATCGCCAAATCAATCGCCAAATCAATCGATATACAGCGAA
>JBDUEQ010000050.1:0-17449 GCA_040002315.1 Gammaproteobacteria bacterium | reverse complement strand
CTGATGACTATGCTGGCAAAAAACTCGGCTAAGGAACACGACAACGATCTGCTGATCGCGGTGGCGGCAGGAAATCGGCGGGCGCTGGAGGAGTTGTATCTCGGCTACCACCGACGTCTAACGCGCTTCGTGTCGCGATTCACGCCGCGCTACGAGAACATCGAAGAAATCATCAACGATACCTTCATGGTCGTTTGGCAAAGCGCCAAGGACTTTCGCTACGCCTCGCAGGTCTCGACATGGATCATCGGCATTGCCTACCGCACGGCCCTAAAGTCAGTGCGTCGTCAGAAGCACCACACCGCGGCACGCAGTTTGGATGACTGCCCCGAGCAAACCACGGATCCCACCGTCGAGATGGAGGTTCAGGATTGGCTGCGGCATGGATTAAATCAATTGCCCGCCGAACAGCGGCTGACATTGGAGCTTGCCTACCACATGGGCCATTCTCTCGAGGAAATTGCCGCGATCACCGAGTCTCCCGTGGGCACCGTGAAGGCCAGAATGTTTCACGCGCGCGAGAAAATGCGCCAATATCTGCCCGCCTCGAGCGGCGCTACGGAGGATGCGATGGGGAGAAGCGGATGAACACCATTCGGCGAAGCGGTGAGGCGCGGATGCACGAGGAGATATCGGCGCTGATTCCGTGGTACGTGAACGGCAGCATCAGCGAGAACGACCGCCAGCATGTGGACGCGCACCTGCCGCAATGCGCACAGTGCCGGGATGATTTGACGCTTGAGCGGGGTGTATACCAGGGTATGAGCGCCGAAACTGCGGTCGAATACATGCCGGCGGCGTCGCTCAAGCGGCTTCAGGCGCGGCTGGACGGGGTGACCGCAGAGTCTCCGGCGCAGCGTCCGCCGGAGATATCCCTCTCCGTACCAGGTCGGCGAGTCGTGACCTGGCAGGGCGTGATGGCGGCATCGGTTGCCATCATGGCGGTGGCAGTCAGCCTCTTGGCGGCCGATCGCTGGAGCCAGTCGCGCTCGCGAGCCGCGGCGAGCTATTACACAGTCACGACATCCGCGCCGCGCGCACCGAATGAGGTGATTCGCGCCGTGTTTATCCCGACGATCACCTTGGTTGAGATGCAGGCCGTGCTCGATGAGGCCGGCTTGAGGATTATTTCCGGGCCCACCGAGGCGGGGGTGTATTCTTTGGCGGCGAATTCGCACCGCCCGGTGAGTTCGTCATTGGCTTCTCTGCGTGGCCATGCGAATGTTCGATTTGCCGAGAGTATTCAACCACGCATAGGGCCGGGCGATACCCCATGACGCGCTGGTGGGTGCCCGGGCTTCTGGTTCTCGCGGCTTGCGCATGCAGCAACACACCGGTGCGGATTGAATCGCGCGCGCTTGCCGATCAGGTCTCCCAATCGCCCGACCACTTCATCATTGCGGCCGTAGACAACGAGCCCGCGGGTTTTGCGGCTCGGGCCGGCAGCACGCCGCGCGGCTACGACAGCATGGCGACCTACGGACCGAGCCCGGCGGCGCGCCAAGTCATGCGCGCCTTGGAAAGTGATTACGGGCTGCGCGAAGTGAGCGCCTGGCCGATCGAGCCATTGCATATGCATTGTGCCGTTCTCGAAGTTCCCGAGGGCACCGATCGCGGTACGGTGTTGTCGGCCCTGGCGCACGATCGGCGCATCAAACTCGCGCAACCCCTGCAGAGCTTTGCAACGCGCACCGACGACTACAACGATCCGTATGTGGAATTGCAGGGCGGATTCCGGCAAATGGATGTGGCCGAGGCGCATCCTTGGTCACGGGGCGACGGTGTCAAAGTCGCCATCATCGATACGGGCGTTGATACCCTGCACCCGGATTTGCGGGGCAATATCGTCTCTGCAGCAAACTTCGTGGATTCCGACAGTCAGCAATTTCAGCGCGATCGGCATGGCACCGAGATAGCCGGTGTAATCGCGGCGCTTGCCAATAATCGCGAAGGCATCGTAGGGATCGCTCCCCGGGCACGGCTCTTGGTCTTCAAGGCCTGCTGGCAGGCAAGGCTCGACGCCGATGCCGCGCGCTGCAATTCATTCACGCTGGCGCGCGCGCTGGTCGCAGCCTTCGACGCTCACGCGCAGATAATCAATATGAGTCTGGCCGGCCCGGCGGATCCGTTGCTGAATGACCTGATTCGCGAAGGCGTGAGCCGCGGGGTGCTGTTCGTCGGCGCCGCTGCCGCAGCCGTGCCTGGAGGCAACGAGGGGCTGTTGCATCAAGCCGGCGTCATCGAAGTCGCAAGCGCAGGGAGCCAGTCGACGCTGAGCTCTGCGGTATTCGCGCCGGGGCGTGAAATCCTGACCTTGTTGCCCGGCGGGCATTATGACTTCGCCTCCGGCGACTCTATTGCCACTGCACAGGTCAGCGGTGTCGTCGCCTTGCTGCTGGCAAAGAATCCAGGCTTGACGGCTGCTGACGCATACCGATTATTGCGCAACACCAGCAGCCACTCGCCCGGCGGCGGTGGCGATGGCGCGCTCGTCGATGCCTGCGCCGCGCTCGTCTCGCTCATGGGAAAAGGATCTTGCAATCCCGCCGCAGACACCCGTCGCGCCGGGGTAGTCCAGCACCTCGCGCTACACTGACGGTTCGCGCCGGCATCACTC
This sequence comes from Gammaproteobacteria bacterium, assembly GCA_040002315.1. Classification (GTDB taxonomy): domain Bacteria; phylum Pseudomonadota; class Gammaproteobacteria; order Steroidobacterales; family Steroidobacteraceae; genus Bog-1198. The sequence goes on along the minus strand of JBDUEQ010000050.1, from coordinate 14,832 downwards.
GCGGATGCGGACCGGGCATTGTCGACCTAGGGTGGGGGCGTGCTGGGGTTCAAGTTCATCCGACTCAGACGATGCTCATCGAGTATGACCACTATACCGCTGGCGATGACGATGCAGGCACCGACAATCAGGCTCAGCGACGGCGACGCCGACCAGAAAATCCAGTCGATGGCGAATGCCCAGAGGATGGCGGTGTATTCGAACGGCCCGACCACCGCGGGCGGTGCGCGCCGAAATGCATCCGTCAACCACATTTGTCCCAACGCGCCGGTAATGCCGACGCCGATGAGCCAGCCCCAGTCGGCGGGCTGCACGGGACGCCAGTCGCCGATCGCCAGCACGCCGGCACTGATGCCGACCAACAGCAGGTACCAGAACACCATGGACAGGCTCGAATTGCTGCGTCCGAGAGTACGCACCGTGAGGGCACTCAACGAATAGCAAGTCGCCGCCGCCGCAGCGGCACAAGCCGCTATCAACGATATACTGCCCTTGCCCCAGGGCTGCAAAATGACGAGCACTCCTCCCAATCCGACGACAATCGCCAGCCAGCGCGTGCCCGTCACTTTTTCGCCATGAATGGGCACCGACAAAGCCGTCATCAACAATGGCGCCGCCAGGAACAGCGAATATGTCTGTGCCAAGCTTAAGCGGTGTACGGCGAAAATGAAGCTCGCCAACATGCCGACACCGAGCACGGCTCGAAACAGATGCAGAGGGGGATTCTTCGGGCGCAATTCCGCCCAGGTTTTCTGCCATGCGATGGGCAGCAGAAGAAAAAGCAACGAAGAAATGCAGCGCATGCAGGAAATCTGCAGCGGCCCATAGTGGTTGGATAACCTCTTGAGCAGCGAATCCATGATGGAAAAGACAAACACCGCCGACACCATGTAGGCGATACCGCGCAGGCGTTCCGTTTGCCGGTTGCCCACTGTCTGATGGGCGATGGGAAGTGGCTGTCGAGTCATAGAGGCGGCCATTGTAGACCAGAGCGGCGAGAATCAACCAAACAAGCGCGTCGCTACTGTGTTCGGCGAGGTTCAGGGCCGCTCGCGGCGCAATTCAATCGCACGCGACGGTACTCCTCGCGTGCCAGCGGATAATCTGAGCGAGATCGATGCGGGTTGCGCGCGGGTCGGCAGGTGGATTCCAGCCTTCAATTCGACTTAAGGACGGGCCCGCCGCTAGCGCGCCCTGGCCTGGGATTGAACTGAAGTAATGGCTGCGCGTGACGAGCACGGGCACACCCATCGCCCGCGCCGCCGCGACTCCCGCCGGCGCGTCTTCCATTGCGACGGTGTCATGCGGGCGCAGTTGTAGCGCCTCGAGCGCGAGCCGGTAGGCTTGTGGATCTGGCTTCTTTTTCGGCGCTTCCTCGGCCGAGATCACGACGTCGAAGATCGATTGCCAATCCGCTCCAAGATGAGTGCCGAGCAGGGCCTCGACATTGGCGCGGCTGGTGGTCGTCACGATCCCCAGCCGCACTGCAGCTGATGCGCAGTCCTGAAGCAATTCGCGCACGCCGGAGCGCAACGGAAGCTCGCCGCGCGTGACGATGTCCGCATATAGTCGGTTCTTCAGACCATGGACGCGTTCGGCCAAGGCTTCGCGCTCCTCGTGATCGCCGGGAGCTTGGGACTGGGACCGCATGTCGTACAGCAGTCGCTCGCGCCCGCCGGCGACTGCCAGTAGCTCCGCGTAGCGTGCATCGCTCCATCGCCACGGGATGCGGAGAGCCTCGAAAGCCTGATTAAAGGCTACCAGGTGGCCGTCACGCTCAGTCTCAGACAGCGTGCCGTCGACATCCCAGAGCATGGCTCTGATCATGGGCGGTCGTATGGCATCAATGATAACGCTTGGCCATCAGCTCGAGTGCGATTGGAACTATGCGAGGTTGGCTTGAGCGGGGTCGGTGAGCATCATGTCATGCGTCAAGGTCCCCTCCGCACCGACTGCGTCTTCCTCGCCGGCGTGGCCGGTTTCGAGTGAGCCCAGACAGCCTAATTCTCCCTCGACCGAGACCCCAATGACGTGGGCCATCTCGCAGACGCGGCGCGTTACGGCGATGTTGTAGTCGTCATCGGCCGGTGTCTTGGCGTCTTCCTCCAAGGACCCGTCCATCATCACGCTGGTAAATCCGGAGCGTATGGACTGCGTGCACACGCCGGGACTGGCGCCGTGATCCAACAGCTGGCGAAGGGAAATGAAAGCCATGAATTCTCCTGATTGTGAGCGTGTTTTCGCCGCCTACTGCGCGCGCCGTTTCAAATCCATCAACCGCAGAATCATCGGGGTAAAAATGAATTGCATCGCCAGCCCCATTTGCCCGCCCGGCACCACAATATTGTTGGGGCGGCTCATCCACGAGTTGTGCAACATGGATATCAAGTACGGGAAGTCGATGTGCTTGGGATTCGCAAACCTGATCACGACCATCGACTCGTCGGCGCTGGGCACGTCCTTGGCGATGAACGGATTGCTGGTATCCACGGTCGGCACGCGTTGGAAATTGACATGGGTGCGGCTGAACTGAGGGCAGATATAGTTCACATAGTCGGGCATGCGGCGCAAGATGGTCTCCACCACCGCATCCTGGCTGTAGCCGCGCACATGCTGGTCGCGATGCAGCTTCTGAATCCATTCCAGATTGATGATGGGCACGACGCCGATGAGCAGGTCGACATGCCGCGCGACATCCGTATCGCCTTCCTTGTAGCCGCCGTGCAAGCCCTCGTAGAACAACAGGTCGCTGTTCGGTGCAATGTCCTTCCAGTCCGTAAACGTGCCGGGCTCGCCACCAAGCTCCTTGGCTTCGCCGGCATCGTGAATATAGCGGCGGACCTTGCCGCCGCCGCTCGAGCCGTATTCGCCCATGGTGTCCGCGAGCTCGGCCAGCAAGTTCGCCTCGGGCCCGAAATGGCTGATCGGCGGGCTTGCACCGCTATCGGCGATGCGCACACGCTCGCGCATTTCGACGCGGTCGTAACGATGAAAGGAATCTCCCTCGATGACCTGAGCCTTGATGCCCTCGCGGCGGAAAATATGCGCGAAGCTTTTCATGACCGTGGTAGTTCCCGCCCCGGACGAACCGGTCACAGCGATGACGGGATGCCTGATGCTCATAGGCGCGCCTCGGGACGGAACATCGAGCGCTCGTTGAACAACGGCGAGGTATACGGGCGATCGACGCCGCTGGCGTGCTCGACATGGTAGCGCTCGATGCGTGCGACCTCATTGTAGGAGCCCAAGATCAGAGGCACCCGCTGGTGCAGCGATTCGGGCCTGACGTCGAGCAGCGACTCGCGGCCGGTGGTGGCCCGGCCGCCCGCCTGCTCAATGAGCAGACTGATCGGATTGGCCTCGTACAACAGGCGCAGGCGGCCCGGCTTGGCCAGATCCTTGGTGTCCTTGGGATACATGAAGACGCCGCCACGCATCAAAATCCGATGCACTTCAGCGACCATGGAGGCGATCCAGCGCATGTTGAAGTCGCGCGCGCGATCGCCGGTCTTGCCGGCCTGGCACTCCGTCACGTAGCGGTGCACCGGCGGCTCCCAGAATCGGGCGTTGCTAGTATTGATGGCAAACTCGCTGGTGTCAGTCGGAATTTGTAGATTCGGATGTGTCAGGATGAAGTTGCCGATCTCGCGGTCCAAGGTGAAGCCATGCGTGCCCTTGCCCACGGTCACCACCAACATGGTGGCCGGACCATAGATGGCGTAGCCGGCGGCGACTTGCTGCCGGCCGGGCTGCAAGTAGTCGATGGTGATCGGCGGCACCGGGTTGTCGTGGCGTAAAACCGAGAAAATAGTCCCCACCGAAACATTGACGTCGGTGTTCGATGAGCCATCGAGAGGGTCGAAGACCAACAAGTAGCGCCCGCGCGTATATTCGCTCGGCACCGCATAGGGTTCTTCGAGTTCTTCGGAGGCCATGCCGGCGACCAGTCCGCCCCACTCGCAGCTGCGAATCATCACGTCATTGGCGAGCACGTCCAGTTTCTGCTGCGTCTCGCCTTGCACATTCTTGCTGCCGACATCGCCGAGATAGCCGCCGAGAGCGCCCTTGGCGGTCATTGCCGAGATGGCTTTGACGGCAGCCGCCACATCGACCAGCAACGCGCCCAAGTCGGTGGCGCCCTCGATGCCGTTCAGTTGCTGGATTAGAAATTTCGAGAGCGTCGTACGTCCAAGGTGCATGATCGGATTCCTTCAGGTCGGGGCTTGTGCGGCGGCGATTGTGAATACTCGGCTGGCGCGGATGTCGGGCTCGGCAATGATCGACAGGTCATCGGGCGTGAATACTCGATTCTTGTCCGCGAACAGCCGGCTCGCCTGGCGCAGGCGGGCCCGATCGAGCGCATTGCGGACGCTGCGCGCGTTCGCAAAATACGGCTGCGGAATGCGGCGCACCAGGTACTCTTCAAAGGCGGCGCGCGCGCCCGGGCCGAAGCGATAGTTCTGCTGCTCCAGCATCTTGTCCGCGATCCGCAGCAAGTCACCCGCCGCATAGTCCGGAAAATCGAGGTGATGCGCGATGCGCGAGCTCATGCCCGGATTGGAGCGGAAGAAGGTGTCCATCCGATCCTTGTAGCCCGCCAGGATCACCACCAGATCGTCGCGTTGGTTTTCCATGACTTGCAGCAGAATCTCGATGGCCTCTTGTCCGTAGTCGCGCTCGTTCTCCGGGCGATACAAGTAGTACGCTTCGTCGATGAACAAAACGCCCCCCATCGCCTTCTTCAGCACTTCCTTGGTTTTCGGCGCGGTGTGACCGATGTACTGGCCGACGAGGTCGTCGCGCGTTACCGCAACCAAATGGCCTTTGCGCACGTACCCCAGGCGATGCAGGATTTCGGCCATGCGTAGAGCCACCGTGGTCTTGCCGGTGCCCGGATTGCCGGTGAATGACATGTGCAGGCTGGGCGCCTGCGCCAGCAGTCCCAGATTCATGCGCAATTTGTCGATCACCAGCAGTGCCGCGATATCGCGGATGCGGCTCTTGACCGGTGCCAAGCCGATGAGGTCTCGCTCGAGCTCATCGATTACCGTGTCCGCCTGGCTTTGCGCGAGGACTTCCGAGACCGTGCGTGCCGCGACCACGCCGTCCGCGAGGGCAACCTGCGCCTGATCGGAACTCGAAGCGGAAGTGGCCGGCGATGCAGGCGGCGAGGGCGCTGATTGGCCCGGGATTTGGTACAGCGGTGCGGCCATACAGGTCAGCGCGAGCCGCGCTCGGTTTCGGGGCGGTCCGTGGCGTAGCTGTGCACGGTATAGCGGATGGTGCGTCCCGCGGCCTCCTGTCGTACCAAGCCGAAGCCCGGCTCGTTCTGCGGACGATTGACGATGAAACTCATCACGATGGTTTCGACGCCGCGCGTGGAGTCGAATGCCATGAGCCTGACGTAGTGCTGCGGAAACGTTTTGCGGCAGTTGTTCAATTCCAGCAAAACGCCGGCGGCGTCCTTCAAATCGAACATGGGAATACCGAACATTTCCCAGTAGGTGTTGCGTGGGTGCGGGTCATCTGTGTACTCGACGCTCCACGCGTAACCCTTGTCGAGTCCGTACTGGATCTGCATGGATATTTCCGCGTCCGTTAAATCGGGCAGGTAGCTGAACTGCCCCTGCGTTATGCGGCGTACCGGGTTCGTCATCATGTTCGTATGCTCCTTGATTTAGACGGCCGCGGCGGGCGTGACCGAATAATCCGACGTGTCAGTGGATGCGTAGTTGAAGCTGATCTCGCCCCAGGTATCGAGAGCCTGCTGCAATGGACTGCAGCCTTTCGCCGCCTGGCGCAGGATGTCGGGGCCTTCGTTCCTGATGTCGCGGCCCTCGTTGCGTGCCTTGACCATCACTTCCAGAGCGACGCGATTGGCCACGGCGCCGGCTTGGATTCCGCCCGGGTGGCCGATGGTGCCGCCGCCGAACTGCAGTACCACATCATCGCCGAACAGATCGAGCAGTTGGTGCATTTGCCCGGCGTGAATGCCGCCCGACGCCACGGGCATGACCTTGCGCAGATCGGCCCAGTCTTGATCGAAGAACAGCCCGCGCGGCAGATCTTGCTTGGTATAGCTGTCGCGGCAGACGTTGTAGTAGCCCTGCACCGTCATGGGGTCGCCCTCGAGCTTGCCCACGGCAGTGCCGGTGTGGAGATGATCCACACCTGCCAGGCGCAGCCATTTGGCGATGACACGGAAGCTGATGCCGTGATTCTTCTGGCGCGTGTAGGTACCGTGACCCGCGCGGTGCATGTGCAGAATCATGTCGTTCTTGCGCGACCAGTTGGAGATGCTTTGAATCGTCGACCAGCCGACCACGAGGTCGACCATGATCACGACGGAGCCCAATTCCTTGGCGAACTCGGCGCGCTCGTACATGTCTTCCACGGTTCCGGCCGTCACGTTGAGGTAGGAGCCCTTGACCTCACCGGTCGCCGCGCTCGCCTTGTTGACCGCGTCCATGACATTGAGGAAGCGATCGCGCCAGTGCATGAAGGGCTGCGAGTTGATGTTCTCGTCATCCTTCATGAAATCGAGGCCGCCCTTCAGACCTTCGTAAACCACCCGGCCATAATTGCGGCCGGACAGACCGAGCTTCGGCTTGGTAGTGGCGCCCAACAGCGGGCGGCCGAACTTGTCCAGACGCTCGCGCTCGACAATGAGACCGGTCGGGGGGCCTTTGAAGGTCTTCACGTAGGCCACGGGCACCCGAATATCCTCGAGGCGCGCCGCCTTCAGGGGCTTGAAGCTGAACACATTGCCGATGAGGCTTGCCGTCATGTTGGCGATCGAGCCCTCTTCGAACAGGATGATGTCGTAGGCTACCCAGGCAAAGTACTGGCCGGGGTTATTCGGCACCGGCTCGACCCGGTATGCCTTGGCGCGATAGCTGTCGCAGGCGGTCAGCCGATCGGTCCAGACCACGGTCCAAGTTGCCGTACTGGACTCTCCGGCCACGGCCGCAGCGGCCTCAATGGGGTCGACTCCATCCTGAGGGGTGATGCGGAACAAGCACAGAGTGTCCGTATCTTTGGGGATGTAGTCGGCGTCCCAATAGCCCATCTGTCGGTACTTAAGTACGCCGGCGGTATAGCGCTTCTTGGCGTCCTTGATGACGCCGTCCGTTGATTTATCGACCATTTTCGTCATCTGAGGCCTCGCTGGGGTGTCTTGAGAGGCGACTCTAGTCGGCGTTGATCGTTTGAGTACAGTCAGTTATTGTTATCCCTATGTTAAGTGTTGCTTAATGAAGAACGCCACCCTACGTCAGCTGCGGGTTTTTGCCTCGGTGGCGCGGCACTTGAGCTTCATCCGCGCATCCGAGGAGCTGAAGCTCTCAGCGCCTGCTGTATCCATGCAGATCAAGGAGTTGGAGATCGAAGTGGGACTGCCGTTGTTCGATCGGACCAGCCGTCAGGTGTCGCTCACCATGGTGGGGGAGTACATGCTGGCGCACACGCGGCGGGTGCTGTCCGCCATGCGCGATGCCGAGGATTTAGTAGCGCGCTTTCGTGGGCTACAGACCGGCCCGCTGGACGTCGGAATGGTAAGCACGGCCAAGTACTTTCTGCCCCGGCTGCTCGCGCAATTTCGGCAGGAGCATCCGGGCATCGAGATTCGTCTGCAGGTCGCGAACAACCGCGAACAGATTGTGACGCTCATGCAGGAAGGCGACATCGAGCTCGCCATCATGGGCAGGCCGCCGGAGGGCTACGCCACGCGCGCGGAACCCTTCGCCATGCATCCGCATGTGTTGGTCACTGCCATCGAGCATCATTTCACGCGGATGGAAATTGTGCCGGCGAGCGCATTGTCGGGGGAAGGATTCATCGTGCGCGAGCCGCGCTCGGGTACTCGCTCAGTGTTCGATGAGTACATGCGTGCGCATCACGTGGCGCCGCGGGTGGTGATGCAAATGTCGAGCAACGAGGCGATCAAGCAAGCCGTGATGGCAGGCATGGGTGTGTCGCTGCTGTCGTTGCACACCTTAGGTTTGGAGCTCGATCATCACTTGATCGCCACACCGGACACCGAGGGGTTGCCCATCATGCGGCGCTGGCACGTGGTCAATAATCAGGCAAAAACCTTATCGCCGGCGGCGGAGGCATTCCGCTACTTCATTCTGGAGCGTGGCGAAGCGTTCTTGGCGATGCATTTTCCCACGGAGCGCCACGCCGTCGCGGCGAATTGACAATCCTGCGGCTATCCGCACGATTGGCATGCCTCGTGGTGACGTTTGCTGCGGGCGCAAGTTCAGTGGGTTCAAGCCAGACTGCCGGATTTTTCAAGAGCCTACAGAGGCGGTTGAGGTCAAGTTATCGGCGGCTCAGACGGAAGGATTTCGGCCCTGATGCTTTGGTACGCCGGCTCGTCACAAGCGGAGTGAATGCCATCACCCTCGAACATACGGTCAAGATATTCCATGCGCTCCCCAATTCCGAGCTGTGCATACTGCCAGGCACGGATCATGCGACATTCTCCGGACGGTCCGAATGGCTGAACCCTATCGTCACGGCCTTCCTCGACCGCTCGTTGAAGCAGCCTTGACGCACTACTCGACGAAGGGTTCGACCTCAATCCGCCGGCCGCAGAGAAACGCGTCGGCCACCAGCTGCAAGGGAGCGTAGTCCACGTCGCTGAGCCGCTCGCGCACGAGTCGGCCAAAGTGCGCGTATAAATTCGAGTATTCGCCTGCTTGCACGGTCGCCAGCGGCTTCTCGTCCACCGTCACGATGGTGCCACCCATTGATAAGGTCAGGCGTCCTGCATCGGTGTCGACGTCGATGTTCCAGGTCTGCGGGCCGGTCTGCAGGAAGTCGAGCTCGGCCTGCGTGATGACGCCATCGGAATCGCTCAGCGAAAGCTGCGCGGCAATAGGCGTCTCGCAATTGCTGGGGAAGAACAGCGTCGCGGTCTTGAGCGCCAGCGTACCTGGAACGAGCCGCGTCAGGATGGACAGGGCGTTAATGCCGGGATCGAATACGCCGAGACCGCCGGCCTTCCATATCCATGGTTGACCTGGGTGCCAGACCCGCACGTCTTCCTTCCAGGTAATGAAGATTCTTGAGATCTTGCGTGGCGTCAGCCAGGCGCGCGCCGGCTCTACCGCCTGCGCAAAGCGCGAGTGCCAGGACGCAAAGAGCACCGCGTCGTTGCGCTGTGCGATATCGATGAGCGCACGTACTTCACTCACCGACACCCCGGGAGGCTTTTCCAGCAGCACGTGCTTGCCGCGCTCCAGTGCGTAGCGGGCGATGTCGAAACGCACCTGAGGCGTGGTGCAAAGCGCGACGGCCTCGACGCCGGGTACTGCCCGCAGCAGCGCCTCGATGCTGTTAAAGCTGGGCACCCCGTCGAGACTGTGGTGCGGGCTGGCCACGGCCACCAACTCGAAATCATCTCCGGCCGCGATCGACGGCACATGCTGATCGCGCGCAATTTTGCCGAGGCCTACGATGGCAATCTCGATCTTCGCCACGGTGCTGGGAGCCTATCGTTGCGCGTTTGCGGAGAGGCGGCGAGCGACCTGCGCGGCTTCGCGCTTATTTATGAGGTCGAGCGCTTCCTGGATGAGCTTGCGCATGGCCTCGCCGGCCGCCGCCGGACGACCGCCGATGATGGCATCTGCGACTTTCTTGTGATCGGCCACGCTCGCCAGCTGCACCCCCTTGTAGCGGTTCGTGGTGCGGATGCTGAAACGAAGCGCCGTCGCCGCAAATCCGGTGAGCTGTGCGTAGAACCGATTGCGGCTGGCGCGCAACACGGCTACATGAAAGGCGATATCCGAATCGAGCGGGTCATCGTCGCCGCGGTCGGCAGCCGCCATGCGTTCTATGGCACTGCGAATTGCAGCCTTTTCCTCGGCCCCGGCCAGCCGCGCCGCGAGCGCGGCCGCGCCCGGCTCCACGGCCAAGCGCAGCTCGGTGAATTCAATCAGCAGGGCGGGAGAGTACTTGCGCTCAAGCAGCCAGCCTAGGACATCTGGGTCGAGCAAATTCCAATTAGTTTCCGGCTGCACCCACGTCCCCAAGCGAGGCCGTGATCCCAGCAGCCCCTTCGCCGTCAGCATTTTGACCGCTTCGCGCACCACCGAGCGACTTGCCTCGTATTGCCGGCAGAGCTCGGCTTCAATGGGAATGGGATTGTCGGCCGAATAGACGCCGGTGACGATGGCGGCGCCAATGCTGTTGGCGACGGTGTAGGTTAGATTCTGTCCACGGACGGAAGCAGTCATGGCAGATACTCAGGTTCAGGCAGGCCTTGCACGCCTGCACGGTAGAAGAACACATCGCCGGCGTTGGGTTCATCCGCCAGCGTCGAGGCATCAAGACTCTCGCGCGCACTGGTGACGCACAACACATCCAGATCCGGCCCCGCGAAGCACACGCAAGCCGGCTGGCTGGTGGGCACTTTCAAGGTGCGGTCGATACGCCCGTCGGGCGTATATCGCACGACCACGCCCGCACCCCAATGTGCGCTCCACATGCAGCCATCGACATCGATGGTAGCGCCGTCCGGGAATGCGCCCTCGGGAGTCTGCGCGAAAATTCTGTGCCTACCCAAGATCCCTTCCGGTTCGAGCAATTCGTACGCGCCGATTGTACGCGTCGGCGAGTCGGCAAAATACAGCTGCGTACCGTCGGGGCTCACGCACAGACCGTTTGAAATCCTCACGCCCTCCAGCTGACTGCGCAGCACCCGGCCGGATCCCATCGAGTATAGGCAGCCCCGCAGCGCCGTCTGTTCGCCCTCGACCATGGTTCCGCACCAGAATCGCCCGCGGCGATCCACCCTGCCATCATTGAAGCGAATGCCGGGCACGATCGCGTCGGGCCGCGCCAGCCAGTCGACCGACTGTCGCTGCGGGTGGTACAGCGCAATTCCACTGGCAAATGCCGCAATGAGATCCTCGCTGTCCGCCACCAAGCCGAACGATCCGATGCGCTCGGGCGCATCGAGTATCTGCATCTTGCCGCTCGACCAGTCATACCTATGCAACACGCCGGCTTGAATATCGGTCCACCACAGCAGCGCGCGACGCGAGTCCCACAGGATGCCCTCGCCGACGATATTGCCGACCTTCAGTACATCGATGGGGCTTAGCGCGCTCACGATTACCACCAGGTGGCGTAGACCGCGATCAAAATGACAGTGATGATCAGTGCGCCGACATTGAAGCCTGTGCTGGTCGAGTAGTCTATTCCCGTCAATTCGACCTTGAGCGGCGGATCGCGGCGGGTTTGCAGCAGCGACAAAAGCACCGCGATGAAGAGGCAGGCCAGGAATACGATTCCGACCCGATCCATGAAGGGCAGGGAGGGCCACGCGAAGTATAGCGTCCCCGACAGCAATACCGAGGCAATGGCGGCCACCAGCGCGCCCATGGTCGTGCAGCGCGGCCAGAACATGCCGAGCAAAAAGATCACGCAAATGCCGGGCGTGAAAAAGCCGGTGAATTCCTGTATGTATTGGAAGGCCTGGTCGAACTTGCCGAGCAGCGGCCTCGCCATCACACCGGCGATGATGAGCGCAGCGACGGCAGTACTGCGGCCGACGAGCACCAAGTGTTGCTGCGAGGACAACGGGCGAAGCGGCTTGTACACATCCATCGTAAAAATAGTGGCGATGGAGTTAATCTTGGAACCCATGGAAGCAACGATGGCGGCTATCAACGCCGCGAACACCAGTCCCAGAAGGCCGCTCGGCAGCAGCGCCATCAGGTGCGGATAGGCTTCATCGGGGCGCGCGAGGTTGGGTGCGAGCGACGCGGCCGCGATGCCCGGCAACACGATGATCACCGGCATCAACAATTTCAAAAAGGCGGCCAGAACGATGCCCTTCTGCGCCTCGCGGATGTTTTTGGCGCCCAAGGCTCTTTGAATAATGTATTGGTTGAATCCCCAGTAGGAGATGTTCATCACCCACATGCCGCCGAGCAGCACGGAAAGGCCCGGCAGGTTCTTGTAGTTCGGGCTGCTCTTCGGAAGAATCATCTGGAACTTGTCGGGAAAACGCGTCGTCAATTCGTGAAAGCCCGCAAGCACGCCGGCACCCGCCGAAATTTTATTCAGGGCGATGTAGCTGATCACGAGGCCGCCCAGCACCAGCAGCGAGACTTGAACGATGTCGGTCAGCGCCACGGCTTTTAGGCCGCCATACAACGCATAGGCGCCGGCGAACACCGCAAGCGCTATCAGCGCGGTCTGCACCTCGATACCGGTAACGGTATGCACGGCTGTCGCACCGAGCCAGAGGATGGCAGTCAGATTGATAAACACGTAGACGCCCAGCCAGAAAATCGCCAGCACGGTGCGCACGGCCGGGCTGTAACGACGCTCGAGGAATTCCGGCATGGTGTAAATACTGTTCTTGAGGAAGATAGGCAGGAAGTACTTGCCCACGATGATCAAGGTCAGCGCCGCCATCCATTCATAGGAGGCAATGCCGAGGCCAATGACATAGCCTGAGCCGGACATGCCGATGATCTGCTCCGCCGAAATATTGGCGGCAATCAGCGACGTGCCGATGGCCCACCAAGGCAGCGCGCGGCCGGCCAGAAAGTAATCCTGGGCATCCTTCTGATGCGTGCCCTTTTCGCGCGACACCCACTGCGCCAGCACAAAGATCGACACGGCATAAATAGCGACGATGGCAAGATCGAGAGGCGGGAGTGTCATCAGTGCATCCTCTTGTTATTGGACTTGCGCGCGCGCCTCTCGCAGTGCGCGCATCAGATCTCTTGCGCGGCGCCCGATGTCCGCCACGCTGTATTCGGGACGAAACAGTTCGGATCCGAAGCCAAAACCGGCCGCTCCGGCGGCAAGCCAGCGTGTGATGTCCTGCGCCTCCACACCGCCCACGGGATAGACGCCCACATCGCTCGGCAGCACCGCGCGCAACGCCTGCAAGTGACGCGGGCCATAGGTGACGGCGGGAAACATCTTCAGTTGCCGAGCGCCGGCGCCGATGGCGGCAAAGGCTTCGGTCGCGGTTGCAATGCCCGGCATTGCCCGCATGCCGAGCTGCAACGCGGTGCAAATCACGTCGGGGTTGCAGTTCGGCGAAACAATGAGGCGCCCGCCGACCTCGTGCGTTCGGCGCACGTCATCCGCATTGAGCACTGTGCCCGCGCCGATGGTCCAATCTGAGCGGCACGCCGTGAGCTTGGCGATACTCGTCAACGGATCGGGAGAGTTCAATGGCACTTCAATGGCGCGAATGCCGGCGTCGTACAGAACATCGCCGATCTCGACAACCCGCGCGGGAGTGACACCGCGCAGAATTGCGACCAGCGAAGTATCGTCGGCGGCGAGAGCCGTGGCCGCCGCGGACTTAGGCGTCATACATCACCGCGCTCTGCGAGAGCCGCCCATGCACATAGGTGAGGCCGGCGAGCGATGCTTCGGCGCCATCCATCTGGATGGCTTCGCAGCCGTGAGAGGCCAAGGCGAGGGCATAGAGATCGGTGAGTGCCGGTGCGCCGATCAGGCATATCGGGGCGGCGATGGAATCGGACAACAAGCTCAGGGCGCCCTGCACGTCGCTGGCGACGAGCATGCCCGATAGATAGGCCTCGGCCGCGGATGCACCCAGGTCTCCATTCAACTGGCGGCTGCGGCATTCGAAAAGCCGATGCAGCAGTTGCGCCTGCGGCGCCGCGTTGAAGTTCGCCAGCCCCTCTTTAAAGGCGTCTACATCGATCATGGTCGCTGTGCCTGCGGGATTACGCACCAGCACGCTGTGATCGCGCAGCAGGGCAAACACTTCACCGGTGGGGGCGGTAAAAAATTCCCGCACGACTCCGTCCTCGAGCAACACCCACTTGGTGTGGGTGCCGGGCAGGCACAGGATCTGGGATCCGTCGCGCAGCGCCGCCGCCAGCCGCAAGACGCCGAGAATCTGGGTTTCCTCGCCGCGCAGAAAATCCGGCGCCTCGAAGCGATTGCGGCAGGATAGTCCGGGAACGATGTGCACTTGCGCGGCGAGGGCCGTCACGCAGGCATCGATGATTTGTTCGGGCAAGGCGGGGCAGGCCACGTACGGCGCCTGAACCCAGCCGATATTGGACCCCACCATGCCGCATAGCACGGCGGGCAGGACACCATACGACGCTTCCCAGCTTGCGGTGAGGGACTCGAAAGTCTTGGTGTAGCGTCGGCCGGCCTCCCGGGCAACCGTGTCTTGTGCGTGTGTCTCGGCTGCGCCGGGACCCAAGCGGCTGTCGAGCACGGCACCACTTGCATCGCAAAGCAGAAGCCGCAGATTGCTGGTGCCCCAGTCACCGGCGACGAAGCTCGCCACATCCATCAGGTGTTGCAGATTCCGATGACCGGCCGCCCATCGAACACGTCGGGTAAAAAGCCCTGACTCTTCATCCAGCTGCGATGCATGAATCCGTCTTTGTCTTTGGGGCCGTAGCTCTTGCTGCTTCGCAGGGGCTTTTTGTTGCTCGTCATAACAGTGTCCGTCGCCGGCGAAATCTCCCCAGCATCGCTTTATATTTCCGCTTTTATATTATGAATATACCATGCATGTTTGTGCCGGTGTTGAGCGCCTGACGTGTCAGGATTCCCGGTGCGCCCGTGCAGTCGATGCACAGATTCGCGTGAATGCGCGTACCGTCGTCCATCAGCATGATGATCGCTTCTCGATGCTTCAATGCGATTCGCTGCGCTGAGAATTTTCTGAAAAGAATCGTGTGGTTGACACTGCCCCGAACCTCGGCGTCTGTGCGGTAACCCACATTCAAATTCGATTCAAATCGCCATCGGGAACCCAGCAATTGTCAAAAATGGTTGGTCGCACCCACTTCCCGAAATGCTGTG
>JBDUEQ010000049.1:0-15882 GCA_040002315.1 Gammaproteobacteria bacterium | reverse complement strand
AAAAGTGGTTCGAGTTCATCGGGCATTTCTTTCGCATGCTGACGGGGCACTGACAGCAAACTCTATTGGGCGACCTGCGCGCCCGTCTGCGGATCAATTCGTACCGAGCCTTCGGCGTGATAAACATCGCAGTTATCGTAGTGCATGGTGCCGCCTCGATTTTGACAGGCTTGGGTGTTGTCGTTTGACGGAGAGCCTGACCCGCCTCCTGGAGTGAGCCCTGGTGAGGTCTGACCAGCGGCGCTGCCACGGGCTCGGGTGAGAGATTTCAGTGCATCAAATCCTTTCTCCAATTGTGCGCTCCTTTCAGCGCGGCTGAGATCATTGATACGGTCTTCATCAACGAGCGCACCGGTTAGCGCGTCGATGTGGATACCCTGGGAGTCTTCCCGAGTATATTTGCCTTGAAAGTTCCATAGGAGCAACGGTGACGCGGGATCTTTGGTGTCCATTGAAAGGCTAACGTGCTCGGCACGCACCAAACCGCTTTGGCGCGCGAGCGCATAGGCGTCGCGCAGCTCAATCCGGGCACGTTGAAGCGGAATCGGCGCTAAATGGCCGCTCGCAGTCGGTAACTCGTCAAGCTGCGGCAACAACACAGCTTCCTGCGCTCGCATCATCACGTCGGCAACGCCGGCTTGTTGCGCCATTTTCATTTGATCGGGAGGCAGTGAAACGTCGGTGTTCAGATAGGTCACGCTAAAGCGTTTGCGCGTCTGCGGGGCGTAAAATGTGTAGTCGACACTGGTGGCGGGCGGATGGACATCCGGTAGATCAATATCAATCTGCGTAAGAAATACAGATCCCGCGCGCGCCTGCGCCAGGTTGGTGGCAGATTGTGCCAGCTCAAGCAGATCGACGGGCCAACGCTGAGCATCGACCTGGAGCGTCCCAGCCGCGGCGCCAGATCCAATCGCAGTGCGGGCTTGCCCTCCGGGTCCTTTGGAGCAGCCGGAAAGGCAGATCGCGACAATTGCGAGTGTCAGGTAGCGTATTGGCTTTGGCTGCGACATCGCAAAGACGCCGCTCCAGTAAGCGGGTCGCGCGCTTGTCTCTTGTTGCTTGGTGTCGGCAGGGGAGTCCATCCGGGTGGTCATGACTTGGTTGCGCCTTGTCGCCGGTACAATGGGCCGCGCTCGCTCAAAGTACAAGGGAGGCCGTAGAGCCAGCTGATTCCCGGCGTCATTCGCTCCAGCATTTTGCGGCCAGAACTCTGCTTAAAGAAGGCCATTAGCTTGTCGCATGGGGGTCCCCAGTTCAGATGCATGTCCTCTGAGCCGAACTTCTCACTTAATGAGTCGATGGATCCGCTGATGTCATGCAATGCGAACTACAGCGCTGGAATCTCCAGTTATAGGATCTTGCTTGAGAAATCGGCCTTCCAACTCTCCGGCGCTCAGAGGTTTCGCCAGCAAATATCCCTGAACTTCGTCACAGCCGAAGGTTTTAAGCCATGTGAGTTGTCGGGGACGCTCGATGCCCTCTGCGGTCACCAACAGGTTCAACGATTTGGCGAGCGAAATAATGGCCTTAACTATCGCCCCATCGCTTTCGGAACGATCGACGTTCGCAATGAAACTACGGTCGATCTTAACGCGATCCGGCGGAAATCGCGTGAGGTATGACAGCGACGAATAGCCGGTTCCGAAGTCGTCCAACGCAATTCGGCAGCCCAATTGACGGATACGGTTGACGCTGCTGCGGGCCGTGGTCAGGTCAGTTACAAAAACAGATTCGGTGATTTCCGCCTCGATCAGCGAGGTGGGCACGCCGGCCCGATCGGTCTCGGCTTTGATAATCCGCGATGGATCTGCAAACAGCAATTCCTTGCCGGACACATTCACCGCAATTGGAACAGCGATGCCATGCGCGTGCCACACCCGCAACTGGTCGCAGACCGCACGCATGATCCAAGCTCCAATGTCCACGATCAGCCCACTCTCTTCTGCTACTGGAATAAAGCGGTTGGGAGAAATGTCTCCAAGCTCCTCATCAAACCAGCGCAGCAGAGCCTCAGCGCCCACAAGCGCTCCATCCCTCAACTGAAATTTCGGTTGGTATCGCACCTGCAGTGCATCATCGCGCAGGGCTCGGCGCAGGCGCGTCTCCAGCTCGAGCGAATCCCGTAGCTTTGCACTCATGGCCGGCATATACGCCACAACCTTCGGGCCGCCGTTGATTTTCGCCTGATACATGGCCGTGTCGGCGTGTTTAAGAAGCGTTTCCACGTTTTTGCCATCTTCGGGATAAACCGCTATTCCGATACTCGGCGTCGCGAGGAACTCAAGCGTCTCGTAGGCGACGGGCTTTGCCAGCGCAGCGCAAATTGCCGCGGCCAACTCCGTGGCAATCGAGCGGGGGGCAGGGTGGCAGAGCATCACCACGAACTCGTCGCCCCCAAGTCTTGCTAGGAACGTTGGTGGCGCGCCGACGCCTCGTGAGGCGAGCAAGGATTGCAACATCGCCGCAACTCGCTGCAAAATGACGTCACCAATCGAGTGTCCGAAAGTATCGTTGATCCGTTTGAAGTTATTCAGGTCGACGTACAGCAACGCGAGCCCTTCATCCTTCTCCTTGGCAAGAGTCAGCGCTCGAGTGACCTGATCCAAGCAATGTTGTCGATTGGGCAAGCCAGTCAGCGGGTCATAGAACGCCAGTTTCTCGATGTGCCGGGCGGCCCTCGTTCGCTCACTGGTATCCTGACGAACGACCAAGACATCGCCACCCTCCACCCGCGTAAAGCGCAGCTCGCAGGAACGCAGGCCGCCCACCGAGCCATCAAGATCACGCAGTTCTGTTTTTTGGGCATGACCATCCTGGGCGGTCTGATGAATCGCTGCCAGCACATCGGCGAAGTGCGGGGTCGGAATGACGGCCTTTAGGGATTCTTGACCCTGGGTCCATCGGACCTCCCCGGTAGGGGAGACCACCCAGAGCATGTCGGGCATCGCATCCACGAGCGTCACGATCCTAGCCTCTCTATCCGCGTTACGCAGGATGTAAGCCAAGCGATGCGGCAGCAAGGGCCAATTGACGGGTTTGGTCACGAAGTCGGTTGCGCCGGCCTCAAAGGCGTTGTTTACGGCGCCCCGATCATCGAGTCCCGTCACCATCACGATCGGCAACGAAGCGCGTTTCTCGACACGAAGTTGCCGGCACACCTCGAAGCCGTTCAGCCCGGGCATCTCGACGTCGAGAAGTACCATGGCGACTTCCTGCGAGAGCGCTGCCTGCAACGCCTCAGTTCCATTGTCGAACGACAGGGGTGTAAGCCCAGCCGCTGCTGCCGCCTCTGCCAACAGCAGCCGCCCGAGGCTCTCATCATCGGCGATGATCGCAACAGGTGCAGCTGGGCGCCCACTCATGCGCTTTTCCTCTGGGCGTTCAAATCTAGGTTTTCGAGCAATAGCGGTAGGGCGCGCGACAGCTCGGCGTATCGGTGTCGTGCCGGCGTCAGTTCACCGCGGGCGCAACACTCTTCCAACACCGATAGGCATTGCGCAAACTGGATCGCGCCCACATTCGCCGCAGCACCCTTAAAACGATGTGCCAAAGCTCGCGCGGTGGCAAAATCCTCGGAGGCCAATGCCTTGGACAGGTCCTCGAGGGTCGGCGCGGCGCTGTCGCGAAAAAGAGCCACCAACTTGCCATACAGCCCGGAGCTCGGGCCAAACCCCAAGTTGCCAAAGCTGGCAACACGAACAGGATCGAGCACGGCGAGGCTTACAGGTAGCCCGCCGGTCTCTTTCTGCGACTGTGCGGCGTGGGCGTCGGTCCACCGCATCATCAGCGCAGTGCATTCGGCAAAGGTGTAGGGCTTGCTAATAATGTCGTCCATCCCGGCGAGCAGACAAGCCTCGCGATAGGCGTCCGCGCTATTGGCGGTGAGGGCTACAATCGGCACACGACGATCCGGCGGCTCTGTGCTACGGATCGCTTGCGCAGTCTGGTAGCCATCGAGTCCGGGCATGTTGAGATCCAATAAGATCAGGTCAAAGCGCTCGCTGGCCTGGCGGGCGATCGCAGCCTTGCCATCGACCACCCAGACGCTGGTGCAGCCCAGGGCCGCAAGATAGCCTTCCGCCACCGTCGCATTGACTGCATCGTCCTCGACCACCAGCACATGCGTGCCCACCGGCGGCAGCTGACTATCATCGTCCTGCGATTCCTGTTCCGAGTCGCCGTCGGTGCCCGCCAATGCACATTCGAGGAGCGCCTGTGACACAGGACAGCGCAGCAATTGTCGCACTGACAGCTTGCCTTCCAGCTGACGCTCCGCAATGACCGCGGTGCTGGCACAGAACAGCGCCTGATGTCGGAATCGTTCGCTCAAGAACAGTTCGATCGCGGCCGGATAGCCGTCGGCGTCGACAATGACCACATCGCTCCCGAGAATATCTCGAACACCACCGAGTTCGTCGACACGACTGGGCCACCCGAGGCGCGCCGCATAACGGGACAGCGACTCCGCAAAAGCGGTACGTCGGGTCATGATAATGATGGTCCCGGTACATCGCGGTCGCTCTGCGGGCACCATCGGGATCTTCTCCAATCGCAGCGGCAGATTCACCGTAAATGTTGAGCCGCGTTGCTCCTGACTGGTCACTTCAATGGTACCGCCCATCAATTCCGCCAGCTGCTGACAGATTGAGAGTCCGAGGCCAGTCCCGCCGAACCGCCGCGTCGTGGTCTCATCGGCTTGCGTGAAGGGATCGAAGATTTTGCCGATGGCGTTCGCGCCGATACCGACACCTGTATCGGCCACGGTTAGACGGACATGGTGCTGCGCCGTGCCGGCTTCGACGATATCGCAGGTGACCACGACCTCGCCACGCTCGGTAAATTTGAGCGCATTGCCGATCAAATTCATCAGAATCTGGCGGATGCGGAGCGCATCCCCGAACACCGTGAAGCCTGTTGCGGCACAGGGACACACGGTCAATGCCAGACTTTTGGCCTCGGCCGCTCCCGAAAACATGGCGATCGTCTCTTCAAGCAACCGCGTTAAATCGACTTGCAACGACTCAAGCTGAATCTTTCCCGCCTGTGCTTTGGACAAATCGAGCAGGTTATTCAAGATCTGCAGCAACGTTTGCGCCGACGACCTTATGGTACTCACTTGGCGTGCTTGCGCATTGGGCAACGGCGCCCGTGCCAGCAACTCCGTCATTCCAAGTACACCGTTCATGGGTGTGCGCAATTCGTGGCTCATTCGGGACAAAAAGTCGCTCTTTGCCTCTCCCGCCACGATGAGTTGCTGGTTGGCTTCTCGCAGTTCGCTGGTCCGCATTGCGACTTCAGCTTCCAATTGTTGCTGGGCCACCAACGCTCGCCGTAGACGCGCTCGCTGCGAGCGAACGCCCCAGACAATTATCGAGCCGGCGAGAATGACGTATAACAGGTACGCCGTTGTAGACCGCCAGGGCGCGGATGCCTTGTGGATTGTTAACCGGTATGGTGTGGCGCTCCAGTGTGAATCGGCATTGGCCGCCCGCACCTCGAGGGTGTGATCGCCGGCATCCAAGTTCGTGAGAGTCACCCGGCGCAAGGAGTGTAGGTCGATCCACTTATCCGTCAATCCGGACATGCGGTAGGCCAGGCGATTCCGCATCGGGGACTTGAAGTCTAGGGCGGCGAAATCGAAGGAGACCACGCTTGCACGGTAATCGAGCGACACGCTGTCGAGAAGCCAATTCGGCACGGTGTTGCGCAGCGGCGCTCCAAGCACCTCGATGCCCGTCATCGTGATGGTTGGCGCGGCGCTCTCGACCGACAAGCGGGCAGGATCAAAGATGTTGAATCCCGCGGTTCCGCCAAAGGCCAATCGACCGTTGCGTGTGCGAAAATAGGCGAACGAGTTGAACTCTTCACTCTGTAGACCGTGTTCACGATGGAAGGTTGTGACAGAATAGGTCCGGGGATCGAAGCGCATGAGCCCGGCATTGCCGCTCAACCAAAGCTGGCCATTATGATCCTGGACAGCCGCATAAATCGTATCGCTCGATAGCCCGTCTTCGTGCCAGAAGCGCCTGAATTGCACGGACTTCGGCTTGGCGCCACTGCCCGACAATAGATTAAGACCTCCACCATCCGTCGCCACCCATATTCGACCATCTGCATCGAGGCTCAGCCCATAAACGGTATTTGCCGACAAGCTCTGCGGATCGGAGGCGTCATGGGTGTAGGTTTGAATCACAGTTCCGTCCGCGCGCGCCAGGTCCAGGCCGCCCCCATCTGTCCCAATCCACATGAAGCCCGCCGCGTCCTCCAAGAACGCCGTGACATTGTCGGAACTGACGGCGCCGGCAATTTTCGGAGAGTGTGGTAATTGCTGGACCAGTCCGGTCGCGGGGTTGAAGATGTTTGCCCCCCCGCCGTGGGTCGCAATCCACAGCAATCCATTTCGCGCCTCGACAATGGCGACGATACCGGGCGCGCTAAGGCTGTGCGCGTCGCCGGGCTGCGCTGGGATCGTTGTAAGTTGGCCATTGGGGTCGAGCTTCTTTAGCCCGCCGCCCCAGGTACCGATCCACAAACTGCCGCTGCGGTCAGCGGCCAAGGACATGACCCGGCGGTCGCCTAGCGCATTGTCCTGCGTCAAAAGGGTATCCAGACTTATCGCCGCGCCAGTCCGGGCGTCCAGCTTGTAGAGCCCTCCGCCCAGGGTGCCCACCCAAAGATTGTCATCGGGCGCATCGGCAAACGCGGTCACTAATTTGCCGTCGAGCCAGGGCGGATTGCTGCCACCAAAATCCCAACTCTGTGAATTCCACCGGTCGACACCACCGGCACGCGTGCCGATCCACATGAGGCTGGCACGGTCTTCATAGAGGGACATTACAAACGAGTCACTCAACGATCCCAAATCGGACTTGTCGTGCGTGTAGTGGTTAATCTTGCCGCTGAGGCGATTCAGACAGTCCAGGCCTGCGGCGGTGCCGATCCACAGGTTGCCCTCATGATCGTCCAAGACTGCATGGACCTCATTACTGCTCAACGTACGATCGGGGTCGCCACTATGGCGTATGTTCCGCAGCGTCAAGCCAGAGTAATCCAAGTGATAGACACCGGTGTCGAAAGTTGCCGCCCAAAAGGTTCCATCATTACCGTCGACGATCTGCTGGACATCCTGCCCCGGTAGTAATCCGGACGAGCCGCGCAAATACGCACTACGTTGCGGACCTTCACTGCCGAAAGTCCAGCGGTCAATGCCGACATTCGTCCCGACCCATACTTCGCCGCGGCGATCTTGCAGCAAAGAGTAAACTTGATCGTTAATCAGCGACTCGGGACGGCCGGCCTGATGACGTATATGCGTGATATGGCCGGACCGAGGATCCAAAACATCGATACCCGCATCCAACGTGCCGATCCAAAGTCGATTCTCGGCATCCACAATAATAGTGCGAACCTGATCACTCGCCAGAGACTTAACCTCACCCGCAACATGTGCAAACGTCGTGAACGTGTCCGTTGCCCGGTTCCAACGCGCGACTCCTCCTCCTTTCATTGCGACCCACAAATCCCCGCGCCTATCCTCCACAATCTGGAATATAAAATTGTTCGGTAAGCCGGCGCGTATAGTCGGATCAAAGGCATAGCGATGGATTTCATTTCCATCGTAGCGCACGAGTCCGTCTTCAGTCCCAAACCACATGAATCCTGCGGAATCCTGCAGTGACGCATAGACGGTTCCTTGCGGCAGCCCGTCGTTGCTGCTCAAGTGGTCAAGCAACAAAGGATGAGGGCTTGTCGCCACGGCGGTCAGTGGAGTCCACAGCGCGAGAAGCATGGCGCGCCACCTCATCGGATCGCGTCTCCGGATCGGCGGTTCCGCATCTTGCGCACGATCACCGTACTTGGCACCGAAACCGCATCACCGAACAAATCGCCACTGCCGACCTCGCATCCCAGTTCGAGCAGCAGCAGACGTTGCGCTTCGGTATCCACGCCCGTAGCCACCGGCACGATGCGCAGAGCCTTGGCCGAGACAATGCCCGCTTCGCACACGCGACGCGCGATGACGTCCGTACAAATAAAATTCACCGAGGCTCGGTCGAGTTGCATACCGGACAATGGCGCCTTGGCCATAAGCTCCAGCGAGCCCGCTCCCCGACCGACTTCGTCGATCATGATTTGCGCGCCCAGTGCTTTGATGCCAGCGCAGAGCGACGGTGGGAGCGACACAAACACGCTCTCCGCAATGCGCACCTCAAGCTGGGCGGCCGCGATGGGACAAGGCTCGAGAAACGCTTTCAAATCAGCCAGAAAGTCCGCGTGCAGCAAATGCTGGCGCAGCGGTCCATAGGAGAATGTCACTGAGGCCTTCACATCGGGCGCGAGGCGGGTCAGCTCACCGCGAACGGATCTCAGCAGCTCGCGCGATAGCGCAAGCGCTTGGCCGGTGACTTCGGCAACGTTCAGAAATTCCGCGGGTGGGACCTCGCCGCGCAACGGGTGGATCCACCTTGCGTAGGCGACCAGCGCAACCAGTTTTCCACTTGCGAGGTTATGCCGTCCGCGGCAGCGGACCTGAATATCGCTCGTCGCGATAGCGTCACGCAGTTCAGCTGAGACGTCCAGTCGAGCACGAGTGTTCAATTTCATCGTATCCGAAAAAAAGCGCGGTCGGACGGCGGCGGAGCGAAGTGCTTCGCCCGCCGCCATGCGCGCACAGTTCAGCAACTCCTTGCTGGAACTAGCATCGCGTCCGAGCAGCGCGACGCCGGCGGTTCCAGATAACGCGTATTGCTCGCTACCGACGTAAATCGGAGCGCCGATACTCTCGAATAGTTCACCACAGAAGCCCTCGATGAGCTGCCGATCGAGGGTGCCGAGTGCAAACATGAGCAGCGATTCGCTGAGCTGTCCGGCGCACAAGCAACTCTGAACGCTTTGACAATCTTGCGAGAGCCGCATCAATACTGCAGACACCACCGTTTCCGCGGTGCGCCCATCGATTTTGGCAATCTCATGCACGCCGCTCAAATTAATCGCGATCAGGGCGACCGGCTGTTCTGAGAGCGTTTGTTTGTCGACGACTTCCTGAAACAGAAGCAGAAAACCTCGACGCTCCGGGTAAGGCCGCGGATAAGTACCGCTGGCGGAAAGGGAATTGTCCAGAAGATCGGGCGCCGACTCCCGTCGCACCACGCACAGCGCGCGGTCGGGCCCTTCCGGCGTCACCCGTGCCCTGAAATCGTGGCCTTGATCGGTAAAGGTCGATTCGAGCGGGCCGCGTGCGGCAATGGCTTTGCGAATCAGGAGTTGGACTGCCTGAGCGGCCGCCTTGGGCCATACAGATTCTAGCGATTTGCCGCTGGAGGCCGGCGGGGGCGTTAGATGCCGCACCGATCGACCACCTCCGTGACTCACGATGGTGCCGTCCCGGCTGAGTGACATGACCAAGTCGGGCATGCCCTCGATCAACTGCTTCTCGGCGGCGATGTTCACCGCAGCAATCTACAGATACGTTACCTGCCAAGCGTCGACGTGGGTCGGAAACCTCGCGGCGTCGTCTGTGACCGAGGTCTCGGCCTCGGACTATTCGTTTGGTACCGCCAGTCTATGGACGCTCGAGCCGTTGAGGGCGGGGGCTTGACAAAGCCGTCGCAGGTGGGGCCACCCGAGGAGAACGACGCGAGCCGAACATCGGCCAAAATCGTAGGGTGTATTGCTGTCTCTGATTGCGCGCGGAATTATGCCCGCAGGGATGAAGTAGGACACATTGCGCAGGAACACACACTTGGCTCATATGCCGCAATGCCGAGCCGTCGATTTAACCGTTGATTATTGAACTTGCGTCACAAATTTCACGCACTTGTGAGTCAGCCCGATCACCTCGCAGATTCCAGGCTCGCGCTCTAATGGCTGCGAGCCGAATCTCGGCATTTCAGCAACAGGGCAGCGTGTTATGCGAATCACTACGGTTTCCAGACTGAGCTTACTTGCACTCGCAATTGGCTCGACGCTCTCGATGGCTGAGCCGCAAATGGCGCCTGGTGGTGCGACTCCTAGGGAGAATTCTGGGCTCGGCGCACTTACCCGCTACATCGTGAAAGGCACAAGTTCCCAAACGGCCGGTGAAAGCGTACGCCGCGTCGGGGCGACGGTTCAACAGGACCTCGCCATCATCAATTCAGTCGCGACGGATCTCACGGAGGCCCAAGCCGCGCAACTGCGGAGTGCGAACGTGCGACTGTTCAAGGATCGATCACTGGCTCCGCTCGGTGCTTCAGTGCCGCTCGTGCTGACAGATGGCACGGCATTGAGCAAGGAATTACATAAGTTCCAGACGAACTACCCGCTGCTCGTGGGTGCTGATTTGGTCCAGCGCAGTGGAATCACCGGCAAGGGCATCACTATCGCTGTACTGGATACGGGTTTGTGGACCGGGGGCAAGGATAATTTCAAACCTCGTATTCTCGCCAGCGTCGATTTCGTGAACCCCGGCGCCAAACCCGTGACCGGCGATGCGTACGGACATGGCACGCATATCACCTCCATCGCCGCCGGTAACATGCCCGTGGATAACAATTACTCCTTCGGCATCGCGCCGGGCGCGAATCTGGTCATCGTTCGTGCGTTCGACGGCGAGGGCGAAGGCAGCTACACCAATGTTATTGCCGGCATTAACTGGATCGTTGCCAATCAGCAGAAATATAAAATCCGAGTTCTCAATCTGTCCTTCGGTGCGCCGCCGCAGTCGAACTACTGGGACGATCCGCTCAATCAGGCCGTCATGGCGGCGTGGAAGGCCGGCATCGTCGTCGTTGCATCCGCGGGCAATGAAGGTCCTCGGCCGATGACGATTGGCGTGCCCGGCAATGTGCCGTATGTCATCACCACAGGCGCCCTCACGGATAATAATACCCCCTACGATCCGACCGACGATCGCTTGGCCTCCTTCTCCTCGGCCGGACCTACCATCGAGGGATTCGTCAAGCCCGAAGTGGTCGCACCGGGTGGTCACATGGTGGGTTCACTGTGGTACCTAAGCTATCTTGCCAATATCGATCCGGGCGCGATGAAGAAAGATCAGTCGCTCTTCACGATGTCGGGCACCTCGCAAGCCGCTGCCGTCACATCGGGTGTCGTCGCCCTCATGCTACAGGCCAATCCAACTCTTACACCGGATACCGTCAAATGCCGTCTCCTGTCTTCGGCCAGTGCGGCGACGACCCCCACCGGCAAACTCGCTTACAGCGTGTTCCAGCAAGGCGCGGGGCTGATCAACGCGTATAACGCCGTCCACAACTCCGCCGTCGGCTGCGCCAATCAGGGGCTGAACATTGCCGCCGATCTGGACGGAACCAGTCACTTCGGCGGCCCTGCCAATCAAGACGCCAGCGGCAACTACTACATTATGGATATGGTCGGCTCATCGTGGGGCGCGCCCGTTTCGGGTGACGGTTACACGTGGACTAAAGGCTACACGTGGACCAAAGGCTACACGTGGACCCAAGGATACACCTGGAGCCAGGGATACACTTGGAGCAAAGGATACACTTGGAGCAAAGGATATACCTGGAGCAAGGGTAATACGTGGAGCCAAGGGTATACCTGGAGCAAGACCCTGCCTTGGTGGGGAACGAGCGGCGCCGCGAATGCGACGACAGCGCCCGCTTCGATCGACTGGTGGGTTCCGAATGAGTAGTCGCGCTGCCTAGTTCGTGCAACCGCAGTCCTTTCACTCTGGTCGCCGAACCGTGCAGCGGGATAGGCCTGAGTTTGTGACAGACGCTATTAGGATACTCATTTCTCTCACGCACCTGCACGCAGCATTGCTCGAATTATGATTCCGTGTTCGGGCTGGGATGAGGCCGATCAATCAACGCGCCGGCTGCGTCTGCCAGCCACCGCCCAAGGCGCGGTACAGCTGCACCACCGAGAGCTGCGTATTGAGGCGCGCGCCGGAGAGCGATAGCTCGGCCGTAAACAAGTCGCGATCCGCCTCGATGACATTGAAATACGAGGCGTAGCCGACGCGGTAGCGCGCGAGCGCAATGGTATTCGCGCGGCGCTGCGCAGCGACCTGGGCTTCCTGGGCGGTTTGCACATCGGCATCCTGCTGGCGTGCGATCAATGCATCCGACACTTCTTGAAAGGCGTCCTGCACGCTCTTTTGATATTGCAGCAAGGCCTGGCGTTTTTTAGCGTCGGCGAACTCCAACTGGTACAGGTTGCGCTGCGAATTGAGCAGCGGCTGCAGCAGCTCGCCGCCCAGGGACCAGGTACGGGCCGCACCGCTGAACAGCGACTTAAGTGCAGTGCTCGCGCCGCCGCCGGCGGCCGTGAGAGTAATGCTGGGGAAGAGATTCGCCTTGGCGACGCCCACTTCGGCATTCGCCGCCACCAGACTCTGCTCGGCTTCGCGCAGGTCGGGACGGCGTTCGAGCAAGCTCGAGGGCAAGCCGGCGGCCGGGATCGGCGGCGGCTGACCGAGGCCGGCCGCTGCCGCCCGTTCGTCGCCGCGCAATATCCGATCGGGATTGTGGCCGAGCAGCACGCTCAATTGATTTTCGGTTTGCCCGATCTGGCGCAGAAGATCGGGCAGATTGGCGTTGGCGAGAGCCAACTGAGCCTGTGCGGTGGCGACGTCAAGCTGCGATACAGTACCGCGGTCGTGCTGCGCCTGTGTCAGGTCGACGAATTTCTGTCGCGTGCCGACCGTGCGGCGCGTGATCGCCAGCTGTTCATCGAGTGTCTGCAAAGTAAAGTAGGCCGTGGCGACCCCGGCGACCAAGCCTGCCATCACGTCCTGTTTGGCGTAGTCGGATTGCAGCAGCTGGGCGCGCGCGGCCTCGGTGGCGCGGCGGTACTTGCCCCAGAAATCGATCTCGTAGGAGAGCGTGCCCTGCGCCGCAAACACATTGTTCACCGGCCGGCTCCCCGCCGGAAGTTCATACGCGGACGTGCGCTGCCGCGTCGCATCGGCAGCGACGCCGATCTGCGGCAGCTGCTGCAATCGGGCCGAGCCCAGAACCGCGCGCGCCTGATCGACGCGTGCGGCGGCGATGCGCACATCGAGATTGTTTGCGAGGCTTTCACGGATCAGCGACTGCAGCGCGGGGTCGTGGTACACCAGCCACCAGCCTGTATCTGCGACGGAATCGGCGCTGGGGTCCTGCTCGAAGCGATAGGCCGCCGGAGTCGTGGTGTCGGGGCGCCGATAATCTGGTCCCAGTGCGCAGGCGGCAATCCAGGCGCAGCTCGCGATCCACGGCAGCGTGCGCGCGGCGCACCGCAGGGCTTTGGGGTTCCTTCGCCTCATGGCGGTGCTGCCGGCGCAGGTTTGCGCCGGCGGCCCAGGCGTTCGGCCAGTCTCTGCATCAGCACGTAGAACACGGGTATCAGAAAGATGCCGACGAGGGTGGCCGCGCTCATCCCGAAGACCACGGCGGTCCCCAAGACGCGGCGCGCCGAGGCGCCTGCGCCGGTGGCGACGGCCAGCGGCAGGGAGCCAAAGATAAAGGCGAACGAAGTCATCAGAATCGGCCGCAATCTCAAGCGGGCGCCGGCAATTGCAGCCTCCACCAATGGCTTGCCGCGCTCGTATTCAAGTTTGGCGAATTCGACGATCAGGATGGCGTTCTTCGCCGCAAGGCCAATGAGCATTACCAGCCCGATTTGCGCATAGATGTCATTCTGCATGCCGCGTAGCGCGAGGCCGCCGTAGGCGCCCAACACCGCGAACGGTATGCACAGCAGCACGGCAAAGGGCACCGCCCAGCTCTCGTACAGCGCAGCCAGCACCAAGAACACGAAGACTATGGCCATGCCGAAGATTGGTCCGCCCTGGCCGCTCGATATTTTTTCCTGGTACGTCGTGCCCGTCCAATCGTAACCATAGCCGGCCGGCAAGTCGCGCGCCAGTTCCTCCATGGCCTGGCTGGCTTGGCCGGAACTGTAGCCGGGCGCGGCGGAGCCGTTGATGGTTACCGCGCGAAATACATCGAAGCGCTCGATATATTCGGGGCCCAGTTTCTGCTTGATTGCGACCAGGGTCGAAAGCGGCACCATATCGCCCTGAGCGGTGCGCACGTACAGCCCATTGACCGAGTCCGGCGTGGCGCGCGCACCGGCTTCGGCCTGGGCGGTCACCTTGTAGGTTCGCCCGAACAAGTTGAAGTCGTTGATGTAGTTGCCGCCGAGGAAAGTCTGCAGGGTGGCGAAGATGCTCGAGATCGATACTCCCAAGGTCTTGGCGCGTTCGCGATCCAGCACGAACTCTATTTGCGGCGTGCGGGTACTGAACTGAGTGAATACACGCGATAGTTCCGGCCGCTTGTTGGCGGCGGTGATAAAATCCTCGACCACGCCGGCAAATTTTTGCAGGTCTCCTCCGCCGCGATCTTCCAGAACGAACTCGAAGCCGCCCGCGCTGCCGATGCCGGGAATGGGCGGCGGACTGAAGAAAAAGACATTCGCCTCCTTGATGCCGGCACCCATTTTGTTCAGGCGCGCCGCCAGGGCAGATGCGTCGTGCTCGGATTTCTTGCGATCGGCCCAGGGTTTCAATTCGGCAAATATGGTGGCGGCATAGGGCGAGTTGGTGCCCGTAAGAATGTTGAGTCCGGTGATGGCAAAGGTATCCTGAATCTCCGATTGGGCGCGCACCTGCTTGATAAAGGCATCTGCGACTTCCTGGGTTCGCTGCATCGAGGCGCCGAGCGGCAGCGTGACCAGGCCCATCAGGTAGCCCTGATCTTCCTCCGGCATGAAGCCATTCGGCCGGTCGTACACCAACCAAACCGCGGCCGTGGTCAATATCACGAACACCGCCATCGATTGCACGCTGCGGCGTATACGGTTGCGCACCGATTCGGTGTAGCGTGCGGTGAATCGCTGGAAGAGTCGATTGAACACGCCGAAGGCGCGGCCCAACGGGCCGCCGAAATGCGATTGATCGGTGGGCTTGAGCAGCAGGGCGCAGAGTGCTGGAGTCAGCGTCAGCGCGACGAGCAGCGAGATGGTCACCGACACCGCCAGTGTCAAGGCGAACTGCCGATAGAACTGGCCGGTGAGACCGCCCAGAAACGACACCGGTACAAATACCGACACCAGCACCAACGCGATTGCAGTGACCGGCCCCGCGACTTCTTTCATGGCCGCCTTGGTTGCCTCGCGGGCCCCCAACTTGCGGCTGTCCATGATCTCGGTGACGGCCTCAACGACCACGATTGCATCATCGACCACCAGTCCGATGGCGAGCACCAAGGCAAACAGGGTCAAGGTGTTGAGCGAGAAGCCTAGCGCCACAAAAGCGCTGAAGGCGCCTATCAGCGACACCGGCACCGCAATCATGGGTATCAGCGTCGCCCGCCAGCTCTCCAGAAAGATGAACACCACCAGCAGCACCAGCAGTCCCGCTCCCACCAGTGTAACCACGACGTCGTGCACGGACTCGGACACGAACAGAGTGGTGTCAAAAGGAATGGCATAGTGAATGCCCTGCGGAAAGGTCGGTGCGAGTACATCCATGACCTGGCGCACACCGCGTGCCACATCCAAGGCATTGGCATCGGGTAATTGATAGATACCGATGACTGCGGCGGGCAGCCCGTTGACCTTGGTGGAACGAGAATAGTCGGTGGCCGCCAGTTCGATGCGCGCAATGTCCTTCAAATGAACGATGGCGCCATCGCGTCCGGTGCGCACGACGATGGCCGCGTATTCCTCGGGTGTTGACAGCCGGCCTCTCACCGAGGCGACGTACTGCATCTGCTGCCCGGGCGGGGCGGGCTCGGCGCCGATGGTGCCGGCGGGCGCCACGACGTTCTGCTCGTTGATGATGTTCGACACGTCCTCGGTGGTCACCCCCAGACGCGCCATCTTCGCCGGGTCGAGCCAGATGCGCATGCCGTAGTCGCGGGCACCGAA
>JBDUEQ010000048.1:0-18876 GCA_040002315.1 Gammaproteobacteria bacterium | reverse complement strand
TGGTGTCCGACCCCTGTCCGCGATGGGCGGTATTTCGCCTGCTACAACAGAATCCTGCGGCACCTGTCATGCAAAGACCGAAGTCGCAGATCTCCGTGATGCAGGATGGCAAGCGGGCGCGGCTGTATTGCTGCCATTCCTTGCTGACCCGCGACGCGCTCGATGAGTTGCACGTGCTCTCCGTGGGGGTGGACCTGCTGCCGGCGCTCGACGCTCAAGGCTTCGATGGCGAGGAAGTGGTTGCCGCGGTCGCCGAAGCCTGCCGACGCGGCGGCGGCGACGGTGTCATCCCCGAGCAAGCCGCGACTGCCATTCGCGCCGCCTCGCAGGTGCTCAATATCGCGTGGATCGCCGATGCGCTGGATTCACCTGCAAGCGTCATTTGCCCGCGCAGCGGCGCCTGTCCGCGCCAGCCGCAGGTGTGCGTGTAGCAGTATGGACACGGGTGACTGACACGGATGGAAAAGCCTCGACTATCGCAACGAGACGATTATGAAACTCCACCGTGTGGTCGCGCTCGTTGACGTCGGCCGCATCGCGATTTTGCGGAGAACGTCCTCGCTGCCGGTTCACGATCCGCCGCCTTCCTTCTCTGCAGTACGGACATCTCTGCGCTAGACTGAAAAAGTCGGGTTTATCGAAGGATGCATTGCAGGCGGCATGAAAATTCTGTTGATCGAAGATGACGTGGAAACAGCCAATTTCGTGCAGCGAGGTCTGCGTGAGATTGGATATGACGTGACCGCGGTCCACGATGGGCACGACGGATTGACCCGTGCGTGCGGGGAGGACTGGGATTTGTGCATCGTGGACCGCATGTTGCCGGGTATCGACGGATTTCAGATCGTAACCACGCTACGGGCCCGGCAGATCACGGGCGCCATATTATTCCTCACGACGTTGGGCGGCATTGATGATCGCGTGTTGGGGTTAAACGCCGGCGCTGACGACTATTTGACAAAACCATTCGCGTTTGCCGAGCTGGCGGCGCGGGTCGCGGCTCTTGGACGTCGATCTCGAAAAGTGTCGCCCGAATTGGTGCTTCGTATAGCGGACCTTGAGTTGGATTTATTGACCCACACCGTTCGGCGCGGGACGGATCTCATCGATCTGCAGCCGCGCGAGTATCGGCTGCTCGAATACCTCATGCGTCACGTGGGCCAAGTGGTGACCCGGGCCATGCTGCTCGAAAATGTATGGGAATTGTATTTCGACCCTCACACCAATGTAGTCGAAACGCATATCAGCCGGCTGCGCGCGAAAATTGACCGAGGGCGAGAAGCGCCGTTGATATCGACGGTGCGCGGATGTGGGTATTCGATCAATGCGAATCCCTAGAACTCTCGGCACCTCCAGCTTTCGGCTTACGGTCGTATACGCGGTACAGACGGGTGTAAGTTTTCTGTTGCTGTTTGGGGTTATTTTTTGGTCGACAGCGCGGTTCATGCGTCATCAGATCGACGACAGCGTCTCAAACGAAATCAACGAAATCATCTCCTCGCCGATATCCTCGACACCGGAGGGCGTCACGAGCCTGGTTGGGGACATGTCGAGGCATGCATCCGGGTTCTATTATATTTGGCAGGACGCCGACGGTAGGCTGTTGGCAGGCAATCTGCCGGCACTGCAGCCGCAAGTGGGCATCCGCGAGTGGAGCGAGAGGCATCACCAAGCCGCCAACGAGATGTCGGCAATTCGCGGGCGCGGCGTGATGTTGTCCAACCGCTACTTGTTCGTCGGCTGGAGCACCCACCAACTGCTTGAGATGAGCAGATTCGTCACGGCTGTATTTGGCTGGGGATTGGTGGCATCGCTGCTGCTCGCACTGTCTGGCGGCGCGATTATGAGCAGGCGATTGATGCGAAAAATCGAGGACATCAGCGAGACCAGCCGCATCATTGTCAATGGCGATTTGCGGCAGCGGGTTTCGGTGCAACACAACGGCGATGAGTTCGATCATCTGGCGCTCAGCATCAATGCCATGCTTGATCGGATCGAGTCTCTGATGAATGACCTACGCGAGATGACCACCGATATCGCGCATGACTTGCGCACCCCCCTGACTCGATTGCGCAACCGCTTGGAGGTTCGCGACAATGTAGCCCTACCGCAATTGCACCAGGTGCTTGCCGATGCGCGCCGCGACATCGACCTCATTCTGGAGATTTTCAGCGCGCTGGTGCGCATTGCGCAGATCGAAAGTGGAGGGCGAAAGAGTCGATTCACCGCGGTGGTCTTCGACGAACTCCTTGACACGATTGTGGAAATATATAGGCCGTCCGCGGAGGAGCGGCATCAATGCCTGATCGCGAGTATCGAGCCGCGGCTCGTGGTCACGGGCGACAAAGAGCTGCTGATGCAGATGTTCGCGAATCTCATCGAAAATGCGCTTCGGCACACGCCGGACGGTGCGACGATTCACCTGACGGCGCGGCGTGAGGGGACTCAGGTGGCCGTTGCCATCGCGGATAATGGACCAGGTATTCCTGAGGACATGCGGAGCAAGGTATTGCAGCGTTTCTTTCGCTTGGAGGGCTCGCGCACCACGCCTGGCAGCGGCTTGGGATTGAGTTTGGCCAAGGCAATCGCGACTTTACATGACGCAACCCTGCAGTTGCGCGACAACGTTCCAGGTCTGTTGGTTGAATTGCGCTTCGCGCTTGCGGCCAATTTACCCCCTCAATCCCCATAGACTCGCTGCAACGGCGGCGCGCGGAGTGCTTCTTGCCGCGTGCCAACCTATACGAATCCGTAAACTTGTGCCCGTCATCGCGGTGATAACGTGTCTCGGCAGTATCAAAGCTTGTCGGCGCGGCCGGCCTGGTCGAACAGGGGGAATGGCAACAATGCGGCGGAGTTTGACGTTGCTGTGCTGCGTCACGTTAGCCGGTCTCGGCGCGTCGTGCGCGTTACGACCGGATTCCACGGCCGCGCCAACGATGCCTAACACCTTTGCGCGCGCCGACCCGGGAGAGGGCTCGGAATGGCCGAGTCAGGACTGGTATCGCAATTTTGGCAGCTCTGAACTCAACGGCTTGATCGATGCCGCATCCAACGCTAATTTTGATCTGAAGATCGCACAAGCGCGTATCGCTGAGGCCGATGCGCGCGCGCGTCAGGCGCATGCCGGCATTCTGCCGAGTCTCGACGCAAAGGCTGCCGCGAACCGCTACTACGCGCACTCGTCACAGGGGTCGTTGCAGGAGACCGACTGGAGCGCATTGCTCTCGGCTGGCTATGAGCTGGATTTTTGGGGCAAGAACCGCGCGTCCGCCGATTCGGCGCAATGGCAGGCAGCCGCGTCGCGGGCCGATCGCGATACGGTCGCTCTCACCATGCTGGCGGGCATAGCGGATGGCTACTTTCAAGTGCTGTCACTGCGTGAGCGCATCGCCCTTGCGAAAGACAATGTGAAATCGGCGCGCGACTTGTTGTCCGTCACTTCCAGTCGATTCGACGCCGGAATGGCGAACCCTGTCGAACTCGCGACTCAGCGCTCGACGCTCGCCGCGGCGGAGTCGACGGTACCGGAGTTGCAACAGGCAGAATCGCAAGCCGAGGCCGCGCTTGCCCTGTTGTTGGGACGGCAACCAGAGGGCTTCAATGTCGTCGGAATTGCGCTAGATACCGTCCAGGAGCCCAAAGTGACCGCCGGTCTGCCGGCAGAACTGTTGACGCGCCGTCCGGACCTATTCGCGGCCGAAGCGAACCTTAAGGCCGCTCATGCCGATGTGGTGGTCGCACGTGCCGCGTTGCTTCCCAATATCATGTTGACCGCAGATGGCGGCATAGCCAATCCGGCGGTGGCCGCAGCAGTCAATACCTTGACCGGGGTCGGACCCACGTTAAATTTGGGCGGCTCCCTGCTGCAATCCATATTCGATGGTGGAAAATTGCGCGCGCTGCGCGCCGAGGCGCAGGCCAAAGACAGTGAGCTTCTCTTCACCTACCAAGCCGCAATCCTCACCGCGCTCAGCGATGTGGAAAATGCGCTTGCCGCGATCCATCATCTGCAAGCGACGCGTGCGTTTCAGCTCGAGGGTGTGACGCAGAGCGAGCGTGCGTACGAGGGTGCGAAGCTGCGCTACCAGCAGGGGTATGGCGATTACTTAAGCGTGCTCGAGGCGCAAAAGCTGCTATTCGCGGCACGCGATAACTACAGCCAATACCGGCTCGCACGGCTGCATGCGCTGGTGAGTCTCGCCAAGGCGCTCGGCGGCGGCTGGCAAGCCCCCGGCTCCCGAGATACATCTTCCGGCTCCCCCCTGCCGCCCCCGAATATCTAAGCCAATTTTGCACAAGGTACTTCGATGAGAACACGAACTTGCGTTTGCAAACTCGCACTCTTGGGTCTGATTCTGACCGGCTGCCAGGGGCAGAGCGCACCGTCGACGGCCTCAACGACTGTGGCGGACGCCGATCCGAAGGGGGCGCCGGGCGGCAATGAGAAAAAAGACGCGACCGTGTCGCTGACTCCCCAGCAGATCAAGAAACTGGGGTTGGTCTCCGAAGCGGCAAAATCCGCGAAATACAGCACTGAGATACCGGGGTTCGGCGTTGTGATGCCGCATGAGCCAATCGCCACGGCGGTGGCAGAACTCGTCGCGGCCCAGGCAACGGTGCGCCAAGTGCACTCCGCCCTTGCTCGTCAGCAGCGCTTGGCCGGCACCGCAGGAGCCGTGTCGGCCGACACATTGGAGGGCTCCATCCAGCAAGAAGCGGTGGCCATGGCGCAGCTGCATCTTAGCGAGCAGAAGTTAACAACGCTTGTGGGACAGGATCCGCCCTGGGCCGACTCCGACAACGCTGAGCTGAGAAAGCTGGCCACGGGAAGACTCAAGCTGCTACGCATGACTTTTCCTGAGGACGTGATGTCCGAGAAGCTGCCTTGGCAGGTTCGGGCGGCGCATATCGGCGCGACGCAGCCCGCGAATTCCTGGAGTACGAAAAAAATATGGAATGCGCCGGCTGACGCCACAGTACCCGGCCGCAGTTTCTTCGCGCTGCTCGACAGCCGCTACGCAGCGGAGGGAGAGCGGCTGCAGGTTTGGGCATCAACGGGCGAGGCGGAGGAAGGAGTCGCCGTTCCATTGGCAGCGATTCTGATGCACGACAGCAAGTACTGGTGCTATCTCGAAAAAGAACCCGGGACGTTTTCGCGCACCGAGGTCGACATCGACAAGCCGACGGCCGGCGGCTACGTCGTGTTCGACCGCATCGCCAAGGGTGACAGGGTGGTCGTCTCGGCCGTCAGTGAATTGCTTGCGCAAGAAACGAGTTCTGGCGCGGAGCCCGACTGATCGTGATGCGCTTACTCGTTTCCTTCTGTGTCCGTCATTTCGGTGCGGTTACCGCGTTTACGCTATTCGCGCTGGTGCTTGGCTGCATGGGTGCCTTGAATTCACCGCTAGACGTGTTTCCCGAATTCGTTCCTTCGCAGGTCGACATTCAAACCGAGGCGCCGGGATTCGCGCCGCAGCAAGTGGAAGAATTGGTTACGCGCCAGATCGAGAACGCGGTTAATGGCGCTGCGGGACTTGCGACCATGCGCTCCGAGTCCATACCGGGACTCTCCGTGGTTACCATCACTTTTACGGACGGAGTGGACGTCCACATCGCGCGCCAAGGGATCTCCGAACGGCTATCCGAATTGGGCAGCAGCCTGCCAGCCGGCGTTGGGACACCCAAGCTCTCGCCGCTGGTCTCGAGCACCATGGATCTCTTGAAAATCGGCCTTGTGTCCGACTCCCAAGACGAATATTCGCTGCGCGACACCGCCGACTACATCATTAAGCCACGACTGCTATCCGTACCCGGCGTCGCTCATGCGATTGTATTCGGTGGCAGCGTGCGGCAAATCCAGATCGTGCCCGACATGAACAAGCTCGCCGCTTACGCGGTGACCCTAACCGACGTGGCGGATGCAGCCAAAGCTCGCTTGCCGCTGCGGGGGGCGGGTTTCATCGACATTCCGTCGCAGCGCATTTTGTTGCGTTCCCCCACTCCCGCGCCGGACCTCGATGTCATTGGGAAGGCGGTGATCGCCACACGCAACGGCACTCCGATTCAATTGCACGATGTGGCGGAGATAAAAATAGCCCCCGCCCTACGCTCCGGCGACTCGTTGATCATGGGAAAACGAGGCGTTTTGATCTCATTGGCCAGCCAGTACGGTGCCAACACGCTCACTGCCACGCTTGCAGTCGAAAAGGCCCTGGCTGACTTGACCCCGGCGCTGAAGGCCAAGGGCATCACCGTCTATCCTGCACTGCATCGGCCTGCTAATTTCATCGAGCGTGCGCTCGGGGATTTGAAGCAGTCATTGGTCATTGCAGCATTGCTCATCATTGCGGTGTTGTACGCCTTTCTACGCGATGCGCGTGCCGCCTTCATCGCATTCATGGCGATCCCACTCTCGCTGATTGCCGCGGTAGCGGTACTCGATCGCATGGGCTACACCCTCAACACCATGACTCTGGGCGGATTTGCCGTGGCGCTGGGCGTCCTCGTGGATGATGCCATTATCGGCATCGAAAACATCCTGCGGCGGCTGCGCGAGAACGCGTTGCTGCCGTCCCCCAAACCGCGACTTGACGTTGTTCGAGAGGCCTCGCTGGAAGTGCGAGGCCCGGTGATCTATGCGACCGCTGTGGTGATCGCCGTATTCTTGCCCGAACTATTCACTTCGAGCGTGCAGGGCCACTTCGTCGGCCCCCTGGCCCTAGCCTTCATCTTCGCAGTGCTAGCCTCTTTGCTGGTCGCGATGACAGCGGCGCCGGCGCTCTGCGCGTTGTTGCTGCGCCGGCACGACACCCGTCCGGAATCTCGATGGTTGCAGTGGCTCAAGCAGTGGCAACGCGGCGCGATCGACGGGGTCCGTGAACACCTTAAGGTGACAGGTGCAGTGTTGGCAGTGCTGGTCCTCTGCGCAATGCTCGCGTTGCCGTTTCTCGGCGGCACCTTCATGCCGGATTTTCGCGAAGGCCATTTCGTCGTACAGGTCTCGAGCGGAGCCACGGGCACATCGCTTGACTCAATGGTGGACGCCGGACGCCGGATTAGTGCGGAAATCCTGTCCCTACCGTACGTGCAGAGCGTCGAACAGCAGATTGGCCGTGCGGAATTAGGTGAAGATACATGGGGACCGCATCGCAGCGAATTTCACGTCGAACTCAAAGACGATCCGAGCATTGACCAAGGCGCCGCCCAAGAAGCCATCAGAGGCATACTAAAGGAATATCCTGGATTCCAAAGCGAAGTCGTGACTTTTCTTGGCGATCGGATCGGCGAGAGCTTGAGCGGTGAGACCGCACAGGCGGCCGTCAAGGTCTTCGGCGATGATCTGGATGCGATCGAAGCGACCGCGGATAAGATCGTCGCGGCACTTGGGAGAATTCCAGGTATCGTGGATTTGCAATTCAAGCGGCAGTCGGGAACTCCCACCATCGCGTTGGATTTACTGTCCGACGCGTTGACCGCCAACGGATTAAAGGCGCAGGAAGTCCTTAACGACGTGGCGGCGGCGTATGCCGGCACGGCAATTGGCCAAACTTATCAGGGAATCCGCACGATTGATGTGTCGATTCTGCTGCCGGAAGCGGTGCGAAATAATCCCGCCGAAATCGGCAAGCTGATGATCAGCGGCGCTCGAGGCCCGATCCCCCTGGAACAGATCGCACATCTCACTCCATCAGCGGACCGGTACAGCATTGAACATGATGGCGGACAACGCCGGGTCAGCGTGACGTTCAACGTGGGCAACGGGTCGCTGCAACAAATCGTGCGACAAGCGCAACAAACGATTGCTCATACGGTGCCGTTGCCGAGCGGCGTATTCATTCAATTCACCGGAGCGGCCGAGGCGGAAGCCAAGACCCGAAATGACTTGCTGCTGTATTCGGGTCTCGCGTTTGGTCTCATCATCATGATTCTATTGATTTCGTTTCATTGGCGCGCCAATAGCTGGCTGGTACTCGCCAACCTGCCGTTTTGTCTGATCGGCAGCGTGTTGGCCATCGCCCTCACCGGAATCGGAATTTCGCTCGGCACCGTCGTCGGTCTCGTGACCGTTTTCGGTGTGAGCGCGCGCAACGCCATTTTGCAGCTTGCTCACTACGAACATCTGGTCGAAGTCGAGGGCGCCGAATGGAATCTCGCCACACTGCTGCGAGGCGCAAACGAACGGTTGATTCCCATCCTGATGACCGCGGCCGTGACGGCGCTCGGCTTGGCGCCGCTCGCCTTTGGGATCAACAAGCCCGGTCAAGAGATTGAAGGTCCGATGGCGGTAACGGTACTTGGAGGTTTGCTGTCCTCAACATTGTTGAATCTTTTCATCTTACCAGCGCTCGCGTTTCGCTTTGTCACGGTCCGCTCGCCCGAGCGGGAGATTCCGTTGGTGGCCCCGAATCGCACGCCGAGTTAACCGTAGCACGACAGGTATCACGGGAGCCTACCCACGGAGTGCGCGCCGGACGGGAATGGAGATTTCCCTATCGCGGCCCAACCGTCAGCACGGTGAAGGTCTGCGGGGCCGGCATGGGTCGCGGGTGGGGTTGTTCGGGGGTGGGCGCTGGTGGCGCATCGAAGTCCGCACTCACCAAATAAACCTTTTCGCTCGCAGAATCGAGCGCCATCGTTCGGGCGCCGCGCTGGGTGGTCACGGACTGAACCATTTGGTATCGATCGGGCGTTTCTTGATGAAAGACACTGAGCGTGCCGTCGCCGTTCGAGCTGAACACCAGGCCGCGTTTGGCATCGTACGCGGCGGCATCCGGTCCCTCGCCGATCGTGAGCTGGGCAATTTGCCTTCCTGATACAGCGTCGGTTACCGCCATGACCTTCTTGTCGCACACCGAGAACAGCCGATGATGAGTCTTGTCTATTGCAAGGCCGCTGGGGCTGGCGCAACCCGGTAACATCCAAGTTGCTCTGATCGTCAATTGCTTGGCGTCGAGAACAACCAATTGACCCGCTTCGCTCTCGATGTTCACGAAAATCCGGCCTTCTCCATCATCGACTGCAAATTCCGGCTTATCAGGAACCGACAGCGTGCGCACAACCTTTAAACTCTCGGCATCGAGAACCGTCACGTCCTTGCTGCGTCCGTTGAAGGTCCAGATATGCTTGCCGGAGGGCTCATACAGAATCGCATCGGGATTGTGACCGGGGATTTGCGCTTCCTTGAGCGTCTTCAGCGTCGCCAGGTCAAACACAGTCACGGAGTCCGCCCGACCGTTGCTCGTGTATCCTCGGCCCAGATCTTCCGCCAGCGCGATACCATGGACGCCGTTGGTATTCTGAATGGTGCCGACTACTTTTCCTGACCGAGTATCCACCACATCGACACGAGTGCTGCGACTCACAAAGAGGCGATTACCCGCCGCGTCGAGTGTCAAATAGTCCCATCCGCCGGCGCCACCCAGCGTCCAGCGCTGAACCACAGAAAACGACACGTCCGCAGGAGCGGACTGAACGGCCGAGTGGGCAAAACAGCTGATAGCTATCAATGTCATGCCAGCCGATTGACCAATGCGGTCAGGTAATGAAATCAGCATGGGAATTTCCTTAATATGTTCAAGAATCATCCGATCCCAGCATCGCATTGTTTCAATTGAACGACGGTTACAAAATGGTATAGATAGCAAATCAGTTTGCGTTAACTGGCCACTGTCGGCCCACCTCGCGCCCTATACTGCCCAACCGATTGCAGTGGAACGCCGATGAGAAAAAATATCTGGTCGGATTTTGCCAAGATTGCGGTATTACCGCTGCTATTGAAGCTTGTTACTGCATGCAGTGGTGCCGGCGGTTCTGCCGCACCGATGATCACTTACACGGTCGGCGGCGTGGTCTCCGGACTCGGCGGCACAGGCCTGGTCTTGCAGATCAACGACGGCGATAGTCTTGCGGTAGCCGGGCCGGGTGCGTTCACCTTTCCGGGAGGTCTCGGTAGCGGTGCCGCTTATTCGGTGACTGTATCGACACAGCCCGCGTCGCCCTCTGAGAATTGTCTAGTCACGAACAATTCGGGCACCGTCGGTACGACGAACGTAACCAATGTGACGGTCCAATGCGCCGCTGTACCATTTACCGCCCTTATCAACCAGCCGCCGGGAATAGGCGATCTGAGCCTGCTACTGACCGATGGCACGGTCATGGTGCAGTCGGTCAATGACGCTGGCGTGTTTTACAAACTGACCCCGGACTCTAAAGGCGACTACGTCAATGGGACCTGGCTCCGGCTTTCCAATCCGCCGGCAGGTTACGCACCCTATGCCGGGGCGCAGGCCGTATTGCCCGACGGGCGGGTGCTATTTGTTGGCGGTGAATATAACCAGAACGAGTACAACTTTCCCTTCGCCCGCAGCGGCCTGACCAACATGTCGGCCGTGTACGACCCGGTTTCCGATAGTTGGACAATGATCGCCGCACCGCCCGGGGTTGCCTATATCGGCGATGTATCGTCGGTGGTTCTTCCCGACGGCAGTTTCGTATTTGGAGATAAGTTAGGACGGGATATGTGGCGTCTCGACCCGCTGAGTCTCAGCTGGATCTCGCTCCCCTCTACCGGCAAAGCGGACGATTTCGCTGAAGAAGGTTGGACCCTGTTACCGGACGGCAACCTCTTTACCATTGATGTCGGCCGCCCCCGCCACGCCGAACACTACGATCAGTCTACCGCTCAATGGTACAGCGACGGCAATACACCGGACGCCTTGACCTCCCCCACAAGCACACCCGACGGTGCGACGTATGGCCCCGCGCCACGTCAGATGGTCGGCGGCGTCAGTTACGGTCCCGGACCGGCGGGAACCTATTTTCCACCGGGAGAAATCGGCCCGGCCCTACTATTGCCCAACGGCACGGTCTTCATCACCGGTGCCGCCGCGAGCGGCGAGGTTGCACATACAGCTATCTATACTCCAGGCCTTACGCCTGCCGACCCGGGAACTTTTACAGTGGGACCGGATTTTGCGGCCGGCGATGACGCGGGTGATACCAGCGCCGTCTTGCTGCCCTCCGGTCACGTCCTGATCGCTGCGACCTCTGGGCGATTCTACGAGTATGACGGCACGACGATGTCAGTCACGGGAACGTTGCCAAGCAATGGCGGCAACACGCAGTACTTGGTTCTGCCGCTGCCCAATGGTCAGGCTCTGGTGACCGGAGGCGTAACTCAGATCTATAGTGGAACCGGCAGCGCCAATCCTGCTTGGGCGCCTATGATCACCACGGTCCCGACGATGGTAGGACGCGGCGCCACCTACGTGATTTCCGGCACCCAGTTCAACGGTCTGTCCCAAGCCGCTGATTTCGGTGATGAGCTCAACGCGGCTACCAACTATCCGCTCGTGCGCATTTCCAACTCGGCATCCGGTCATGTCGCCTACGCGCGCACTCACAACCACAGCAGTATGGGTGTTGCAACCGGCGGCGCCATTGTTTCTACCTCATTCGACGTTCCGGCTGATGCAGAAATTGGTGCAAGTTCGCTCGTTGTCGTAGCGAATGGCATCGCTTCGGCGCCGGTGACCGTGACGGTAAACTGAGGGTTCCCCGAAGATGCCGGCTCGCGCTTGACGTCGACAGTTGCACCGGCCGCGCGAGCAGCTGCGGCCACGGCTGGTCTGATGTCGCAATAATCCTGCGACGTGGGTCCTCCTTCAAAGTCAGCGTGCGATTCAGCAAAAAAAGTGCGCGGATTCTGCTCGAGGGCTGCCTGTCGGGGTCAGGGGTTGGCCGGCCATGATTAATCGGGCAGCGCCCCGGGCGGCGGGAGATACTGCACACAAGGGCCGACGGAGGTAGCTAATATGGTGCAGGGCAAATGGAACATCACGCTCAAGACGCCGATGGGCGACAAGTCCGGCGTGCTGGAACTGAATACCGCGGGCACGGAGTTAACGGGGTCGCTGTCCGACGGCGAACACTATGCCGCGATCAGCGATGGCAAGATCGCGGGCAATAAACTCAGCTGGTCGGCGAAGATCACGCAGCCGATGAAAATGAAGTTCAAATTCACCGCCACGATCGATGCGGACCGGATCAGCGGCGACGCCAAGCATCTGCTTGGCAAGGCGACGTTCACCGGCACTCGCGCCTGAGACGCGGCTCGGGCCCCGCTGCGCTATTCAATGGGCCAGTAGATCTCAGTGCGTAATGTTTCTGCCGGCGTATTGCCGGGATCGTCGACGTACCATGAAATCGGTGTGGCGGCAGCGGTGTAGGCGTGCGCGGCCATGAAAGCACGATACACATCGTAGGTCTTCGGCAATGTGTCGTATGGCCCCACGTGGGTGGCCTTGAGCGCTTTGCCCGCGTAGCTTTGCACGACGCGCACATTGTCGGCGGCGCTGACATCGGCACGCTCAATGGGTATCCCCGCCTGAAAGGTAAAGGTTGTTGCCGTCATCGCCCCATCGATACCGAGAGGGGCGCCGGCGCGCTGCAGCTTGTTCTTGGCCATGAATTTGCCGATCTGCCCATAGCCATCGGCATAGGCTTTGGAAATCGAGGCCGTGTCCTTCGGCGAAGTTTCCGTCACCACCAGGAGGGGCACGGCCTTGAGTTCAACCGGCTCCGCGGTGAAGCCTGCGATGTCCACGTTCGGCATGCTTTCCATCAGGGCTTTTAGTTTGTTCAATCCCGTCTCGTAATCCTTGCCGATCATGCGATCCATCATCAGCCCAAAGTAGTGCGCGATGGGGCTCGCGCCCATGTCGATGTCCAGCGTCCAGGTGACGCGCGTTGAGTCTCCGAGGGGCGCCAAACGCAGCGCGGACTTCGCCACTCCCATCTTGCCGAAGTCGATATCGCTGGCGACGGATCCGTTGAGCGTGGAGGCGGTGATTACCTGCGTACCTGAGCCTACCTTGTCATTGC
Organism: Gammaproteobacteria bacterium; assembly: GCA_040002315.1. GTDB lineage: Bacteria > Pseudomonadota > Gammaproteobacteria > Steroidobacterales > Steroidobacteraceae > Bog-1198. The sequence continues at coordinate 5,991 of JBDUEQ010000048.1, read as the reverse complement.
CGGTCCAAATGAGTCTTGCGCCGACGCCGTCGCGCGCACCCTCGGTGGTTTGATGCATGTTCGGGTCCAAGTCCTGCCATGGCGACCACTTGGAAAACAGCTGAAATGAATTGACCGTGGCGTATACAAGGCTGGCGGGGCGGTCGATGGTGATCTGGCGCGATACGCGGGTATTGCGCGGCAGCAGCAGTCCGACGACGGCGAGTACGACGAGGACCGCGACAACGATGACAAGGATTCTTTTGAGCACGATCCCCTCCGGCGCTTATTGGTAGTTTCCCAGCCCATTGTACGGCGATCCCCTAGTGTAGCGCCCAGAATCCGTCCCTACAGCTTCCGGGCGGCAGGCCGATATTGGATATGGACCATGCACATTTTGAAACGCCAATTTGGACGCGTGGACGGTCCGCTGCTGCACGGGATGCTGGCGGGATGCGTCGTGATGGTGATTTCCTCGCTCGGCCTGTTCTTTATATGGCATTCGGCACGGGAAGCCCAACTCGACGCCGTGCGCACCGAGCTTAAGGAGCTCGCCCGGGTTTCCGCCACTCTGGTCGACGGCGACCGGCATCGGCTGATTAAGTCGCAGGCCCAGGCCGGCAGCCCCGATCACTTGAACCTGTTGGCGCCGCTGGTCAAATTTCACAAAGCTACGTCCGGCATCATCTATGTCTATACCGCCGTTCTTGATCGCAACCGGATTTACTACATTTTGGGTACGGACTATCTGTATCACGTGAGCGGCGACAGCGAAGTACCCGACCCGATCATGACGCCGCACGACACATGGGATCCCACGCTGCGCCGCGCACTGGAGCGGCACGAGGTCGCAGTCAACGAGGAACCGGTAAAGGAGACGGTGCGCAGCTACATGAGCGCCTATGCGCCGTTCTACGACTCAAGGGGTGCTTTCGTCGGCGTGATCGGCGTCGACATGTGGGTGCGCGATTTCGACGCACGCATCGCGGCGATCCGTCGCGCCGGCATCGGCGCCTTCGTCGCCGTCGCGATGCTGTCGCTGCTCACGGGCTTCGTGGTGTTTCGCTTAAGCCGCACCGCGCTGCGGTCACGGCGCCGCGATCGAATCATCCAAGCGAGGCTGGCCGACGCGAAACGCCAAGCCGAGGTTCACGCGCAACGTGCCGAAGCGGCGTCGAAAGCGAAAAGCGATTTTCTTGCCATGATGAGCCACGAGATTCGCACGCCCATGAACGGGGTCCTCGGCTTCGCCAATCTGCTGCTCGAAACTCCCTTAAGTGCGGAGCAGCGCGGCTTCGCCGAGACCGTGCAGCGCTCAGGTGACGCACTGCTCGCTCTTATCAACGATGTGCTCGATTACTCAAAAATAGAAGCCGGCCGGATGACCGTTGAGCAGATTGATTTCGATCTGGGCAGCGTCTGCGACGAGGTGCGGTCAATTTTGCAAACCGCGGTGACGGAGCGCAAACTCGTCATGAGTTTGTCTTACGATGAGACACTGCCGCGGTGCCTGCGCGGCGATCCGGTGCGCATACGCCAGGTGTTGCTCAATCTGGCGGGCAATGCGGTGAAGTTCACGGAGCGCGGCACGATCCGCGTCGAGGTGTTGCGACTGGACGATGGCCACGTCAAGATCAGCGTCATCGACAGCGGCATCGGTATCACCACCGAGCAGCTGGATCGACTGTTTCGGCGTTTCACCCAGGCGGACTCCTCGACCACGCGCCGCTATGGCGGCACGGGGCTGGGTCTGGCTATCAGCAAGACACTGATGGAACTCATGGGCGGCAGCATCGGTGTCGAGAGTCGGGCGGGCAGCGGATCGACATTTTGGATCACGTTGCCGCTCATCGCTGCGCAACAGACGGTAGATGCGGACGCATCGGCTTCGGCGGGCGCCTCGCAAGCGGGCGGTGCCACGGCGGTTGACGATGTGGCGGTCCCGGCAGTAGCCGCCGCGGCAGCGTCCGCCATGGGGCAGCGGAGCGCAAGCCGGCTGCTGCTGGTGGAGGATAATTTCGTCAACCAGCGGGTGGCCGTCTACATGCTGAGCAAACTGGGTCATCAAGTGGATGTGGCCATGCATGGGCGCGAGGCGATCGACATCCTGAGCAAGGCCCGCTATGACTTGGTACTCATGGATTGCCAGATGCCGGAAATGGACGGCTTTGAAGCTACCCGGGTGATTCGCGATCCCGCCTCCGCGGTGCTCGACCATGCGGTGCCGGTGGTGGCGATGACGGCGAATGCGTTTCCCGAGGACCGGTCTCGCGCACTTAGCAGCGGCATGAATGACTTTTTGACGAAGCCGGTGGACCGCGCGGTTCTGGCCGCAACACTCAATAAATGGCTGAAGCCCGCAGAGGATAGCGAGCTACGCTCCGCCGTTGGCTAGGCACAGTTGCGTAGCGGGGGGTCAGCGCGTCCGGCTACGTGGTGCCGGCGTCGCTCAATTCGCCCGTCGCGGTTTGAATGTAATTCTGCAGCCCCATCTTGTCGATGAGCCCAAGTTGCTCTTCGATGAAATCGATGTGCTCTTCCTCGCTCTTCTGAATGAGAACCAGCAGTTCTCGAGTGACGTAGTCCTTGACCGATTCGCAATGCGCAATGGCCGCGTCGTACAGGGGATGCGCCGCCATCTCACGCTTGAGGTCGCAGAGCAGGATCTCCTTGACGTCTTCGCCCAAGAATAGCTTGCCGAGGTCTTGCAGATTGGGCAGACCTTCGAGAAAGAGAATGCGCTTGACCAGACGGTCAGCGTGCTTCATCTCATCGATCGATTCCTCGTACTCGAGCTTGCCGAGACGCTTCATGCCCCAGTTATCGAGCATACGCGCGTGCAAGAAATATTGATTGATGGAGGTGAGTTCGTTCTTCAGTGCCTGATTGAGGAACTCCAATACTTTCTCATTGCCCTGCACGATAGCTCCTTATAGATTGCGCGAACAATCCCCGCGTCGGAGCCAGGTATTGTATGCCCGAAGCGTCCGCTAGGGCATCATCGAGGAATCTAGACGGCGAATTCTGTGCTCGGAGTGTTGAAGCAACTGGCGCGAGACTTGAGCGCGTCGAGCGAGTCGGAGAGGGTCACCCTTGCCTCGGGAACGCATTTTCCGCAGCAGGTGCCCACCCCCAGTTCACGGGTGAGATCGCGCATGCTGCTCGCGCCGCCCCTTACCGCAGAACGGATGTGCCGGTCAGATACCGCCTTGCAGACGCAAATGATCATAGGACTATTGTAAACGCGAATGCGAATGATTGTCAATAGCGTCCGATTTAACCTAATGAAGACTTCGCTGGCAGCCTTCTTGTGGTAAATAACCGGGCTCGGATTTCGATGGGACGGTATCAGGAGACTGCGGTGGCAAGAATTATGGCGGTTGGGATGGCGGGCGTCACCGCCTGCTCGGTAATGTTGATCGGTGGGTGTGGAAAGTCGGGCGGTGGGCAGGCGCCGCCGCCGCCGCCGCTGGTCACCGTAGCCCAAGTTCTAGAGAAAAAGGTCAAGGAATGGGACGAGTTCACAGGCCGGATGCAGGCGGTGGAGACCGTTGAGATCCGTCCGCGGGTTTCAGGCTATATCGACAAGGTCGCCTTCACCGAAGGCAGCCAAGTGAAGCGCGGCGAGTTACTGTTCGTCATCGACCCGCGACCGTACAAGGCCGAATACGATCGCGCTGCCGCCGACGTCAAGCGCTACAAGACCGCGCTCGATCTGGGGCGCATCGAATTGGTTCGCGTGCAGCGGCTGAAGGACAGCGGCGCGGTGTCCGAAGAGGAGTTGGATGAGCGCAAGAGTGCGGTTGCGCAGGGCGAGGCGAATGTGGCCGGCGCCGAAGCGGCTCTGGAGACAGCGTCGCTCAACTTGGGGTTCACGCGCGTCACCAGCCCCATCGATGGACGGGTGAGCCGCGCCGAAGTCACGCGCGGCAATCTGGTCACCGGCGGCGGCAACGGCGGCACCTTGCTCTCCTCCGTGGTGTCGTTGGATCCGATCTATCTGTACTTCGATGGCGATGAGCAGACCTACCTGCGGTACACCCAAATGGCGCGCAGCGGCGAGCGCCCAAGCTCGCGCAACGCGCCGAATCCGGTGCAGGTGGGACTTGCCAATGAGGAGGGATTTCCTCATGCCGGCACCATGGATTTCGTCGACAACCAGCTCAATCCGCAGACCGGCACGATACGCGCCCGCGCGGTGCTGCCCAATAAGGATGGCTTTTTCACGCCCGGCTTGTTCGCGCGCGTGCAATTGCTGGGCAGCGGCGAACACCAGGCGATCCTGATCGAGGATCGGGCGGTCAATACCGATCAGAGCCAGAAATATGTGCTGCTGCTCGGTGCCAACAATCAAATCGAATATCGCGCCGTGAAACTCGGCCGCATCATCGACGGTTTGCGCGTCGTGAACCAAGGGTTGAGGCCCGGCGACGTTATTGTGGTGAACGGTGCGCAGCGCGTGCATCCCGGAGTCACGGTGACACCGCAGCGGGTCACCATGGGTGCGAACGGCGCGAAACCAGCGCCGGCAGCGAAGTAGGCGCGCGCGGCGATGAACATTTCTTCGTTTTTCATCGAGCGGCCGATATTCGCCACGGTGCTCGCCATTATCATTACCGTGGCGGGCCTGCTGGCCATGCCGGTGCTGCCGATCAGTGAATATCCTGAGATCGTGCCGCCCACCGTGGTGGTCAGCGGCCAGTATCCCGGTGCGTCGCCCAAGACCATCGCCGAGACCGTCATCACGCCGCTCGAGCAGCAGATCAACGGCGTCGAGAATGCGATCTACACGAATTCCACGGCCACCCCTGACGGCAGCTTTTCCATCACGGTGACCTTCAAGCTCGGCACCGATTTGGATATCGCGCAAGTTCAAACACAGAACCGGGTGGCGCAGGCCGATAACCGGCTGCCCGATGTGGTGCGCCAGATCGGGTTGGTGACGCAGAAGCGCTCGCCTGACCTCACCATGGTGGTGTTCCTGCGCTCCAAGGACGGACGCTACGACTCGCTGTACCTGCGTAATTACGCCGTCATTCAGATCAGGGACGTGTTGGCGCGCCTGCAGGGTATGGGCGATGTGCGCGTATTCGGCTCGGGCGACTACGCCATGCGGTTGTGGCTGGATCCCGGCAAGATTGCGGCGCGCTTCCTGGACGTGGATCAAGTGCTGGCGGCGGTGCGTGAACAGAATGTGCAAGTGGCGGCGGGACAGATCGGCGGCGAGCCGTCGCTGAAGGGCACGCAGTTCCAATACATCGTCAATGCACAGGGTCGTCTGCAGACCGAACAGGAGTTCGGCAACATCGTCGTCAAAACCGGCGGCAACGGTGAGACGACGTACCTGCGCGACATTGCGCGTATCGAACTCGGTCCTGATAACTATGCACTGCGCAGCATGCTGGATGGCGCTCCGGCGGTGGCAATTCCGGTATTTCAGCTGCCGGGCGCGAACGCCCTGAAGCTATCGGATGCGGTGCGGGCAACCATGAAGGAGTTGGAGAAGAATTTCCCGGAGGGCGTCAGCTACGAAATCGACTACGACCCCACGGTATTCGTACGCAGTTCCATCGAGGCGGTGGTGCACACTCTGTTCGAAGCCGTGGCGCTGGTGGTGCTGGTGGTGGTGGTGTTCCTGCAGAGTTGGCGTGCCAGTGTCATCCCGCTGGTCGCCGTGCCGGTGGCCATCATCGGCACCTTGGCGGCACTGTTGCTCGCCGGCTTTTCCATCAATTCGCTGACCTTGTTCGGACTGGTTCTCGCCACCGGCATCGTGGTGGACGATGCCATCGTGGTGGTGGAGAACATCGAGCGCAAGATCGAGGAGGGGTTGAACCCGCATGCGGCGGCGCATGCCGCCATGGGTGAGGTGACGCGCCCGATCATCTCCATTGCGCTGGTGCTGTGCGCCGTGTTCGTGCCGGTGGCCTTCGTGACGGGCCTTACCGGCGAGTTCTACCGCCAATTCGGCATCACCATTGCGGCCAGCACCATCATCTCGACGTTCAATTC
>JBDUEQ010000047.1:0-9879 GCA_040002315.1 Gammaproteobacteria bacterium | reverse complement strand
GGATTCTGTTGTAGCAGGCGAAATACCGCCCATCGCGGACAGGGGTCGGACACCAAGCTCATATTGCCCCAGGGCAGCGGAATGCCGTTGCCGCGATACACGGCGCGCAGGTAGCCGGGTGCGTACGCATCGAAGAAATGCCAATGCCGGTACGGAGACACGGCGGTCATGCGCCGCATGACCAGCGCGGGCGTCACGCCCAGTTTGTGGCAGGCGGAAACGCTGTGCGCCTCGCGAATCAAGTAGCGGCGAAACGGCACGCGCGGACAGAGCAGCGCCCCTGCAAAAAAGCTGCATTCGAAATCGCGCCAGGCATACAGCACATCCTGTGCGCCCATGCCGCCGACGGATCCCGCCACCTCGCCGTCGGCCGAGTGCAGTGCGCTATGCGGCGAAATGGCGCCGTCGCCATTGTGCAGAACCTTGTGACCGATGAAGAACGCCAGTTCGTATTTCAGTCGCTCTTCTTGGTTGCGCAACCGCTCGTTGATCAGCACCGTCCCCGGCGCTTCGAATTGCGATCGCACCAGCGCGCCGCTCGGTTTGCGCGCGTCACCGTCGAACCAACGCACGGTCAGCGAATGCCGCTTGCAGATGTCCATCACCGCGTCCAAATCCAATGGCATTTGGCGCTTGCCGCACTCCTCGGCCGCGCGCTCGATGTCGGGGAAGTTATTGTGGCGGGTCTCCTGCCAGACCCGGATCAACAATTGGGCAAATTGCCGCCCCGTCGTGCCGGTTTGCGACAGCAGCTCCGGCAGCGCGTTCTGCAACAATTCATGCGAGAACAGAAACGCAGGTTCCAGGGGCATGGCCTCGAGCCCGCCCCGCTCGCGCTGCGCCGGGGAGGCCTCGACCTCGGTATTTTCGTCAAGAAACCAGCGGGCATCCTTGCTGAATATCCCCGCCAGCATGTCCAGCATGTCGGCCGAAGGCATGCGCTTGCCGGTCTCCACCATGCTGAGATAAGACACCGAGGGGGCCGCCGCTGCGTCGATTTGCACGCAGCGGGCCGACAATTCGTCCAAGGTCAGCCCATTGCGCTTGCGTAGGGACCGAAGCTTGGTTCCAAGAAAATGCCCCTGCCGGATCAATCCCGCCATGCAGCACCGTTGTGAAATTCACAGTGTGAAATTTCTAATGTGTAAATATGCGCTTCCGATCATTTAAGCTGGTCCTAATCCGAGAAGCAAGCTCGCGCATGTCTGACCCCCAAGGAGAATGGAATTGAGCGATAAATCGAACGAACGCTGGCAAGGTATAGAGCGTCCCTACACCTCCGCCGATGTGGCGAAACTGCGCGGTTCGGTGCACATCGAGTACTCCCTTGCACGATTGGGCGCGGAGAAATTCTGGCGCCAATTGCACAGTGAACCCCTAATCGCGGGCCTCGGCTGCATGACCGGCAATCAGGCCATTCAATGCGCTGAGGCGGGCCTGAAGGCGATTTACTGCTCGGGCTGGCAAGTCGCGGGCGATGGCAATTCTGCCGGCGAGGTGTATCCGGATCAAAGCCTGTATCCCGTCGACTCGGTGCCGAAAATGGTGGAGCGCATCAACAATGCGCTGCTGCGCACCGACCAAATTCATCACATGGACGGCAAGACCGATATCGACTGGCTGATCCCCATCATTGCCGATGCCGAGGCCGGCTTCGGCGGCAATCTGAACGCCTTCGAATTGACCAAGGCCCTGATTCGCGCCGGCGCCGGCGCTGTCCACTTCGAAGATCAACTCTCCTCCGCCAAGAAGTGCGGTCACCTGGGCGGCAAGGTGTTGGTGTCCACCGGAGAGGCCATCAATAAATTAGTGGCGGCGCGTCTGGCAGCCGACGTCATGGGCGTACCCACGGTGATCATCGCCCGCACCGATGCCGACGCCGCCGATTTGCTGCTAACCGATCATGATCCGCGGGACACTCGTTTCCTCACCGGCGAGCGCTCGAGCGAGGGCTTCTTCTATGTGAAAGCCGGTATCGAGCAGGCCATCGATCGCGGCCTGTCCTACGCTCCGTATGCAGACCTGATCTGGTGCGAGACGTCCAAGCCCGACATGGCCGAAGCCAAGCGTTTTGCCGCGGCCATCCACGCCAAGTTCCCCGGCAAGCTGCTCGCCTACAATTGTTCGCCGTCGTTTAACTGGGCGGCCAAACTCGATGCGGCATCAATGAAGCGCTGGCGCGAAGATCTGGCAGCCCTAGGCTATCGCTTCCAGTTCATCACGCTCGCCGGATGGCATGCATTGAATCTATCCATGTTCGAACTGGCATCGGCGTACAGCGCGGACGGGATGCTCGGCTACTCGCAGCTGCAACAGCGCGAATTCAGCCAGGAAGCCCAAGGCTATCGGGCTACCAAGCATCAGGCCTTCGTCGGTACCGGCTACTTCGATGCGGTGCAAACCGCGATCAGTGCGGGTTCGCATTCGACCGGCGCCATGGCCGGCAGCACCGAGGCTGAACAATTCAACACGCCGGGGAAATCGGCTCCGAAACGGGTGGTTGCTTAGCGCAGCCCCCCCCCGCATAGCCATGAGCGCCGCCGGTTCTGCCGCGATGAAAGAAGGGGTCAGCGCGAAAGACCATGCCGCGGTGATCGCCGAACACTTCAGACTGTATAACGAGGAGTTCGGACGGATCACGCGGCGCGCGGCGCTCAATTTTCTCGCCGAAGATTGGCACACCGCCCAGCTCGATGCGGTAGCCCGTATTGAGCTCTATGAGCTGCGCGTCGCGCGCGCGGTCGCGGCCATCGCCGACAAGCTTCAAGACACACGCACCGACATCGCGCTATGGGCCGACATCAAGCGCGCCTACGAAATCATCGTGGCGCGCCGTCCGGACAGTGATTTCTACCGTACATTTTTCAATTCCGTCACCCGCGACTTGTTCGGCACGGTGGGCGTCAACCCGGAAGTGGAATTCTGTGCCACCAGCGTCGGCCGCGCCTCCGGAGCGGTGCCGATCCGGGTGTACCGGGTGGGCGCCTCGCTGCCGACCGCGGTGCGCGAAATCCTTACCGATTTGCCCTTCGGCGCCGTCATCGAGGATACGGATGCCGCCGTACATCGTATCAGTGCCGAGATCGGCCGCTATTTCGAGTCCGGACGGAACCGTGGGCATCCCGAATGCATCGAATTGATTGAACCTCTGTTCTATCGAGACACGCATGCCTTTGTGGTCGGCCGTCTGATCGGCGACGGGTCGATCACCCCGTTGGTGCTGGCCTTTACCAATTCACCCAAGGGCGTGCAGGTCGACGCCGTCATGTTGTCGCGTGCCGACGTGGGCTCGGTATTCGGCTATGCGCGCTCCTATTTCCACGTCGATCTGCCGGTGGTGAGCGCGGCCATCACCCTGCTGCGCTCCTTCATGCCGCGCAAGTCCATCGATGAGCTGTACACCGTGCTCGGGCGCGCCAAGCAGGGAAAAACCGAGCGCTACTTCACGCTGCAGCGCCATCTGGACAAGTCCATCGACAGCTTCGTGCACGCACCCGGTGAGCGCGGCCTGGTGATGATCGTATTTACGCTCCCCTCGCACGACATCGTGTTCAAAGTGATCCGCGACCGTTTCGGCGCGCCCAAGTCCAGCACGCGCGAGGATGTCATCGAACGCTATGAGTTCGTGTTCCGGCATGACCGCGCCGGCCGGCTGGTCGATGCCCAGGAATTCAAGCGCCTGCGCCTGCCGCGCGCGCGCTTCATGCCCGCGCTGGCCGATGAGCTGCTGAACGAGGCGAGCGAGAGCTGCCGCATCGAGGGCGACGATCTGATCGTCGAACACTGCTACATCGAGCGCCGTCTGCGCCCGCTCAATTTATATCTGCGCGAAGCGGAACCCGCTGCCGCCGAATCCGCCATCATCGATTACGGCAACGCACTGCGCGACCTCGCGGCCAGTAATGTGTTTCCCGGCGACTTGCTGCTGAAAAACTTCGGCGTCACCAGTCACGGACGGGTGATTTTCTACGACTACGACGAGATCGGACTGGTAACGGACTGCGTATTTCGCGATTTGCCGCAGGCAACCTGCGAAGAAGAAGAAACCAGCGGAGAGCCGTGGTTCCACTACGGGCCGCGGGATGTATTTCCTGAGCAGTGGCTGCCCTTCCTCTCCATACCGCCGGCGTTGAGCGCCGTGTTCAAACATCACAATGCGGAGCTGCTGACTGCGGGATGGTGGCGGGACATCTCGGCGCGCCTATCCGTGGCGCCGGCGACTGATATGCCGGCGTCGCTCACCGTTCCAGCGGCTTAGGCGCCTGCGCGACGGGGGGCCGTCGCGGAAGCGCCCGCTGCATTATAGCTGCCTTAGAACACGCGCTTGGGTTGCATAAAGTCGAAGCAATTGGACGAGCTTATATGGCCTATGAAAGACGGGGTGCGCTATGGCCATATTTTTGATCCTCGCACCGGCTGGCCCGTCCGCGAGGCGCAACACTCGGTAACCGTGGCAGCCACCACCTGCACAGAAGCCGGGCTGCTGTCGACGCTGGCCTTGTTGCAGGGGCGCTCGGGCACGCGCGTTTTTGGAGGACCAGGACGCCCGTTATTGGCTGTTACAATGAATTGGCGTGCGGTCCCATTCCTCTCTCGAAGTGCTTCGCGTATTTCTCAAGCTGGGCCTGAGCTCATTCGGCGGACCCATCGCTCACATTGGCTATTTCCGCGAGGAATTCGTCGTGCGCCGTCGCTGGCTCGACGATGACGCCTTTTCCGATCTCGTGGCGCTGTGCCAATTCCTGCCGGGGCCTGCCAGCAGCCAATTGGGATTTACCATCGGGCTGATGCGAGCGGGCTTTCGGGGCGCCATGGCAGCCTGGCTCGGCTTCACGTTACCGTCGGCTCTCGCCATGCTGTTGTTCGCCTATGGCGCGCTCGCACTACGTGGGTCATTCGGCGTGGGCCTGCTGCACGGCCTGAAGCTCGTGGCAGTCGCCATCGTGGCGCAGGCCGTCATAGGGATGGCTCGCACTCTGTGTCCCGACCGACAGCGCGCGTCCATTGCCGGCATCGCAGCGCTCATCGTCCTGTTGAGCATGCCGCCGGCGGGCCCGATCGCCGCAATTCTTTTCGGCGGCATGGCCGGGCTTTGGCTCTGCCGTGCGTGCGCTACCGCAGCAACAACCGCCGTAGCGGTACCCGTCTCGCGCTGCGCCGGAATCGGGTCGCTCGCGGTGTTTGCTCTGCTGCTCGTCGGCCTGCCGCTGCTGCGCGCCGACGGCGCCTCGCCGGCCATTGCGCTATTCGAGGCGTTTTACCGGTCCGGCGCGTTGGTGTTCGGCGGCGGTCACGTGGTGTTGCCGCTGCTGCGGGATGCCTTTGTGACCCCCGGCTGGGTCAGCGATGATGGATTTCTAGCCGGTTATGGCGCCGCGCAAGCACTTCCGGGGCCCCTCTTCACCTTCGCCGCCTATCTCGGCGCAATCGTTAAACCAACGCCGCACGGTGCGGTTGGAGCGGCTCTCGGGCTGGTCGGCATTTTTCTGCCGGGCCTGCTCATTCTCCTCGGCGCTCTGCCTTTTTGGGAGGCATTGCGCGCCCGCGCCGGCGCGCAGGATGCCATACGAGGCGTCAACGCCGCGGTCGTCGGCATACTCGGCGCGGCGCTCTACAATCCGGTGTGGAGCAGCACCGTCGAAACGACGGCGGATTTTAGCGCCGTACTCATCGGCCTTATCCTGCTGGTCAGGTGGAGGACACCGCCGCTGCTGGTGGTCGTCGGCGGTGCGCTTACCGGCCTCGCGTTCTCGCGGCTTTAGCCCGGCCACAGCCACTCCCGGATTTCCGGCATGTCCTGTCCGTACTGATCGATGTAGCGTTTGTGCTCGATCAATTTATCCCGCAACCGCTGCTGCAGATAAATGCCCGGACTGCCCGTCTGGGGCAAGCGCGTGATGGCATCCATCACCAGGTGAAAGCGATCCAAGTCATTCAACACAGTCATGTCGAATGCCGTAGTGATCGTGCCCTCCTCCTTGTAGCCACGCACATGCAAATTCTCGTGATTGTGGCGGCGGTAGGTGAGGCGGTGAATCAACCAGGGATAGCCGTGGAAAGCGAAAATCACCGGCTTGTCCCTGGTGAACAGCGAATCGAAATCGGCATCGCTCAGCCCGTGAGGATGTTCCGAGGTCGGCTGCAGTTTCATCAGATCGACGACATTGACCACGCGCACTTTGAGCTCAGGCAGCTCGCGGCGCAGGATGGACACCGCCGCCAGCGTCTCGAGCGTGGGCACATCGCCGGCGCAAGCCATGACCAGATCCGGCTCGGCGCGCTGGTCGTTGCTCGCCCATTGCCAGATCCCAATGCCCTCGCTGCAGTGCTTGACGGCCGCCTCCATCGACAGCCACTGCGGCGCGGGGTGCTTGCCCGCGACCACCACATTGACGTAGTGGCGGCTGCGCAGACAGTGATCCATCACCGACAGCAGGCAATTCGCGTCCGGCGGCAGATACACGCGCACGATCTCGGCCTTTTTGTTGATCACATGATCCAGAAATCCGGGATCCTGATGCGTGAAGCCATTGTGATCCTGCCGCCAAACATGCGAACTCAACAGGTAATTCAGCGAGGCAATTTTGCGGCGCCACGCCAGGCCCGCCGTCACCTTCAGCCACTTGGCGTGCTGATTGAACATGGAATCGACGATGTGAATGAAAGCCTCGTAGCAATTGAACAGACCGTGCCGCCCCGTGAGCAGGTAGCCCTCGAGCCAGCCCTCGCATTGATGCTCGCTCAACATCTCCATGACTTGGCCGCTGCGCGCCAGGAATTCGTCGTTCTCCGCCGTGGCGGCAAGCCATTGGCGATTGGTCACCTCGAAAATCGCCTGCAAGCCATTCGACAAGGTTTCGTCCGGCCCGAAGATGCGAAAGTTTCGCGGCGCCGCATTGAGCTTCAACACATCGCGCAGGAATTTTCCCAGCACGTGGGTATCGCCGATTCCGCCGATGCCGGGTTTGGGCACCGGCACTGCGTACTCGGTAAAATCCGGCATGCGCAAATCGCGCAGCAGCATGCCGCCGTTGGCATTGGGATTCGCGCCCATGCGGCGCGCACCGCTCGGCGCCAGGGCCTTGAGTTCGGGCTTCAATCGGCCGGCCGCGTCGAATAATTCCTCAGGGCGATAGCTTCGCAGCCAGTTCTCCAGCTGCGCCAGGTGCGCCGGATTCTTGGCAGGATCCGACAGGGGTACTTGATGCGAGCGGAAAGTGCCTTCGTTCGCCTTGCCATCGATCATCTTGGGGCCGGTCCAGCCCTTGGGCGAGGCCAGCACGATCATGGGCCAGCGCGGGCGCTCTGTCTTGCCTTGAACGCGCGCTTCCATTTGAATTCGTCTAATCTGCTCGATGGCCCGATCCAATGCCGCGGCCATGCTCTCGTGCATGGGCATGGGGTCGTGGCCTTCGACGAAGATGGGATTCCAGCCGTAACCGCTCAACAATTGCTGCAGTTCGTCGCGAGGAATGCGCGCGAGGATGGTCGGATTGGCAATCTTGTAGCCGTTTAGATGCAAAATGGGCAGCACCGCGCCGTCGCTCGCCGGGTTGAGAAACTTATTCGAATGCCACGACGTCGCGAGCGGCCCGGTCTCCGCCTCGCCGTCGCCGATCACGCAGGCCACGATGAGCTCGGGATTGTCGAACACTGCGCCGAATGCATGACTCAGCGAGTAGCCGAGTTCGCCGCCCTCGTGAATGGACCCTGGGCATTCCGCCGACGCATGACTGGGAATTCCGCCGGGAAAGGAGAATTGAGTAAAGAGTCGTTTCAGGCCGGCCTCATCCAGACTGATGTTCGAATAGACCTCGCTGTACGTGCCCTCGAGATAGGTGTTGCCCACCACCGCCGGACCGCCGTGACCGGGTCCCGACATGTAAATCATATCGACATCGTATTTCTTGATGACCCGGTTCAAATGCGTATAGATGAAATTCTGCCCGGGCGTGGTGCCCCAATGCCCCAGCAGCATGCGTTTAATGTGCGCGAGCGTCAGCGGCTCCTTCAGCAACGGGTTGTCGCAGAGATAAATCTGACCCACCGATAGGTAGTTCGCCGCGCGCCAGTAAGCGTCCATTTTTTGCGCCAGATCCGCGTCGAGCGTCGGCCCCGTCTGAAGTTGCATTTGTCCCTCTCCTAAGTCGGTTCGAATCCCAGCAGGCGGATGCTCAAGCCCGCAATGACGGCTTCCTCGTCGGTACGTATCACGCGTACTGCAACCGATGCTGCGCCTGCGGAAATGAGCCGCGCATGGCGGCCATTGGCCTCGAGGTCGAGCTTGATGCCGAGAAAATCCAAACCTTCGCAAATGCGCTCGCGCAGCGCCGCCGCGTGTTCACCGATACCGCCGGCGAACACCAAGGTGTCTACGCCGCCGAGTGCCGCGGCAAAGGAACCGATCCATTTCTTCACCTGGTAGCAGAACAGTGCAAGCGCCTGCGCCGCGCGCAGATCGCTCGCCTCGCGCGCCAGTAAATTTCGTACATCAGCGCTGACGTCCGAGATTCCGAGCAAGCCCGATTCATGGTTGACCATGGTCTGAAACTGCGCGGCGGTCATGCCTTCTGTCAGCGCAAGATAACTCATGAGTCCGGGGTCCAGGTCGCCCGACCGCGTACCCATGACCAATCCTGACGCCGGCGTGAAACCCATGCTGGTATCGATGCACAGTCCATCCCGAACCGCCGCGAGACTGGCGCCGTTGCCCAGGTGCGCCAGGATGATGCGGCCGCGAACCGCGGCGGGATCGCCGAGCCGCAGCAATTCCTGCATCAGGTAAGTATAGGAAATGCCGTGAAAACCATAGCGCCGTACGCCTTTGGCCGCATACCGGCGTGGAATCGGCAATTGCATGGCAACCAGCGGCATGCTTCGATGAAATGCCGTGTCGAAGCAAGCCACCTGCGGCAATTGCCCGTAGCGCTGCTGCAACGCCTCGATGAATTCAATTTCGCGCGGCAGATGTTCAGGATCGAAGGGGATGAGGGTCTTGAGCTGCTCCAGCAGCTGCGGGGTGACAAGTTCCGGTTCGGAGTGCAGCATGCCGTGCACCACGCGGTGTCCCACCCCGTCGATGCTCTTAAACTGAGGCTGCGATTCCACCCAATCCATCAGATAACCGATTGCCGATCCCTTGATATCGGCCTTGATCCTAAGAGGTGCGCTGCCATCCGCGTAATCGACGCTTAGAGTGGCATCGTCACTGCCGATGCGCTCCAAATTACCCTGCAACTGCCGCGTCGGCGGCACGCTCACCTCGAACAGGGCGAAGCGAATACTGGAGGAGCCACCATTAATCGTCAGCACACTGGGCATCGATTTTACCTGCGCCGAGTTCAAACCCTAAACCACCGGCATCACGCGCGTAGGACAAACACCGACATGCGCGCATTCGCGCGCAGCCCGCGTCGGCATACAATAGACCATCCGCCCGCGCGCGATGCTCAAATTCATCAAGGAAATATAAATGTCACACTTTCACGCCGTCGCCTGGATCGACCACCAGAAGGCTACCACCTGGCAATTCAGTCCGACCGAGCAGAATAGCGCCGTGATTCACGCGCATGACCAACATCAGCGCGTGCACAGCCGCAAGAGCGCGCACGGCGGCCACAAGTCGCCGGCCGACCCGCAATTCTTTGACGAGGTTGCGCACGCGCTTGCGGGGGCGCACGAGGTTCTCATCATCGGCCCCGCACAGACCAAGCAGGAGTTCGCGAGCTACTTGCGCGACAAGCACCCGGAATTGGGCCGGGCCATCGTTGCCGTCGAGAATGCCGATCACCCCACCGACCCCGAAGTGTTGGCCTATGCGCGCAAGCATTTTAAGGCCATCGACCGCATGTTTACTCCGGGCACTTAAAAGAGATTCAA
>JBDUEQ010000046.1:0-37118 GCA_040002315.1 Gammaproteobacteria bacterium | reverse complement strand
GGGTGCCGATGGCGCGATGGAGCAATGCGGCCAATACGGAGGAGTCCACGCCGCCTGACAAGCCCAACAACACCTTATCTCTGCCGACTTGCGCGCGAATTCGCGCCACGCTGTCCTCGATGATATTGCCGGTGGCCCAGTCGGCCGCACAACCTGCGATTTCACGCACGAAGCGCCGCAAAATCTCGCCGCCCTGCAGACTTTGAGTCACCTCGGGATGAAACTGCACACCGTAGTAGCGCCGCGATTCATCGGCCATGGCTGCGAGCGGCGCGTTGTCGCTGGAGCCGATGACCTTGAATCCCGGCGGCACTGCGACGACGCGGTCGCCGTGACTCATCCACACATCGAGCACGCGGCGGCCTTGGGCGTCGCGATTGTCCTCGAGTCCGTCGAGCAACCGCGAGTCGGCGGCTGGCCGGAACTGGGCTGCACCGAACTCCCGATGAGTGGAGAGTTCGACTTGGCCGCCGAGTTGCGCCGCCATGATCTGCATGCCGTAGCAAATGCCGAGCACCGGAACACCCGCCGAAAAGACTTCCGGGGGAGCCGCAGGACCTTTGGCGTCATACACCGATTCCGGTCCGCCGGAGAGAATGATGGCTTTGGGCGCGAAGCGCTTGACCTCAACGCCGTCTACATCGCAGGCATAGATCTCGCAATACACACCCAGCTCGCGCACACGCCGCGCAATCAACTGGGTGTATTGTGCGCCAAAATCGAGAATCAGGACCCTGTCAGCATGAATATCCGGCATCAACCTATCCGATAATTCGGCGCTTCCTTGGTGATGGTCACATCGTGCACGTGACTCTCGCGAACGCCGGCGCTGGTGATGCGGACGAACTGTGGGCGGGTGCGCATTTCTTCAATGCTGCCGCTGCCGGTGTATCCCATCGCGGCACGCAGGCCGCCCGACAACTGATGCAGGATGGCGACCAGGCTGCCTTTGTAAGGTACCCGCCCCTCGATGCCTTCCGGCACCAGCTTTTCAAGCTCAGTCGTGGTGTCCTGGAAATAGCGGTCGCTGGAGCCATGCGCCTGCGCCATTGCGCCGAGCGAACCCATGCCGCGATACGCCTTGTAGGAGCCTCCTTGATACAGTTCCACGTCGCCGGGAGATTCTTCGGTGCCCGCGAACATGCCGCCGATCATCACGCAATGCGCGCCGGCCGCCAGCGCCTTGGCAATGTCGCCGGAATACCGGATTCCGCCGTCACCGATCACCGGCACTCCGGTGCCTTCCAACGCCTTGGCGACGCGTGCGATCGCGCTGATCTGCGGCACGCCGACGCCCGCGATGACGCGGGTGGTGCAAATCGATCCGGGGCCGATGCCCACCTTCACCCCGTCGGCGCCGTGCTTGACCAAATCGAGCGCCGCCTCGGCGGTGACGATGTTGCCGCCGATCACCTGTATGTCAGGATACTTCGCTTTGATTCTCGCCACCGTCTCCAGTACGCCGCGCGAATGTCCGTGCGAGGTATCGACCACGACGACGTCGACGCCCGCTTCGCGCAGCGCCGCGACCCGGTCCAACGTGTCCGGCGCGGTTCCCACCGCCGCTCCGACCCGCAAGCTGCCCACGCTGTCCTTGCAGGCGTTCGGGAATTCGGTGGCCTTTTGAAAATCCTTGACCGTGATCATGCCCTTGAGCTCATGGTCGCCAGCAACCACCAGCACCTTTTCGATACGGTGCTTGTGCAATAGCGCGAGCACCTCATCTTTGGGTGCGTTCTCGCGAACGGTGATCAAGCGGTCCTTCGGCGTCATGACCGAAGACACCGGCGCATCGAGCTTGGTCTCGAATCGCAGGTCACGGTGCGTGACGATGCCCACCACTTTCTTGCCGAGCACCACCGGCACACCGGAAATATTTTTGGCGCGGGTGAGTTCAATGACCTGGCGTATGGTCATATCCGGGTTCACGGTAATCGGATCGCTGATGACGCCGCTTTCGAATTTCTTCACGCGGTCGACCTGGCGGGCCTGATTGTCGATCGACATGTTCTTATGGATGATGCCGATCCCGCCTTCCTGGGCGATGGTGATGGCCAGTCGCGCTTCGGTAACCGTATCCATCGCGGCGGATACCACGGGCAGGTTGACGCGGATTTCCCGGGTTAGCTGGCTCGACAACGACACTTCACGAGGCAAAACCTCGGAGTAAGCCGGCACCAGCAGCACGTCGTCGAATGTGAGTGCCTCTTCAAGAATACGCATAGGGTAGCGTTCACAGGTTCATCTAAGAGGCGGCGCATTGTACCTTGCGCCCGCAGCGCGGTAAACCGCTATCATTTGCTCATGGAATTGACCGGCAACGCATCACCTACGGCCGCTTCTGGGCGCGATATTTACACGGTTTCGCGGCTAAATCGCGAAGTCAGAGTGCTGCTGGAGCGCGGCTTCGGCAGCCTCTGGCTGGAAGCGGAAATCTCCAATTTCTCGCGCCCGAGTTCCGGGCACTGGTATTTCTCGCTCAAGGACGCCGCCGCGCAGGTCCGCTGCGCCATGTTCAGACAGCGCAATATGCTGTGCGCTTTTACGGCGCGGGACGGCCAAAAGGTACTGGTTCGAGCCCGCATCGGTCTGTACGAACCGCGCGGCGAGTACCAACTCATCGTCGATCACTTGGAGGACGCCGGACTCGGCGCCCTGAAGCGGCAATTCGAGGAATTGAGTGCCAAGTTAGCCGCAGAAGGGCTATTCGCCGCGGAGCGCAAACGCGCCCTGCCGAGCCTCCCCAGACGCATCGGCGTCATCACCTCGCCCACCGGCGCGGCGGTGCGTGACATCCTCCATGTGCTGGCGAGGCGCTTTCCCGCGGCAGCCGTACTGGTCTATCCGGTCCCCGTTCAGGGCGCGCAAGCGGCAGCAGAGATCGTTGCGGCGCTCGAGCTCGCCTGCCGCCGCGCCGAATGCGATGTGCTGATACTGGCTCGCGGCGGCGGATCGTTGGAGGATCTTTGGGCGTTCAACGACGAGCGTCTCGCGCGCGCTATTGCGGCCGCTTCCATCCCGGTGGTCACCGGCATCGGCCACGAGGTCGATTTCACCATTGCCGACTTTGCCGCGGACATGCGTGCGCCGACACCGTCCGCTGCTGCGGAATTGGTGGTTCCCGACGCCGAAGAATGGCGCAATGCCTTCGTGCGCTTCGGTACGCGGCTGCAGCGTGGCATGCGCCGTCGGTTGGAGTCGCATAATGAGCGCCTGCGCTGGCTGATGGGTCGTGCTGCGCTCGTGAGTCCCGCGGCGCGCTTGGTAGCTCAGGCACAACGTCTGGATGAGCTCGAACAATCTTTGGTGCGCGCGCTGCGACGCCGTCTTCAGGAGCATGGCGAGCGTTTGCGCTGGCTGACACGGCGAGCCGCGCTGGTGAGTCCGGCTATCCGACTCACACAGCAGCTCGAGCGGCTGAAGAACTTGACGCAGCAGCTGCAGCGGGCGGCCCGGCAAACCATCAGCTCGCGGCGCGAAAAGTTGCTGCCCCTCCTCCGCACCTTGAATGCCGTCAGCCCACTCGCAACCTTGGAGCGTGGCTACGCCATCGTCAGCGTGGACGGCGGCGCCATCCTGCGCAACGCGGCGGACGCGAAGCCGGGTACCATCATCGAAGCGCGGCTGGCGCAAGGCCGGATTCGCGCCAAAGTCGAGGGGGCATCGTGATGCGCCGCTGGTTGCTCGATCACGTGGTGGTGCGCGTCGCACTCATGGCCGCGAGCGTTGCCCTCATCACGGCCATGTCGGCATCCGTCTCGGCCTTCGAATTGCCGCATGAGCATGCCGTGCCCGGAGGAATCAAGATCATTCGGCTGGACCCGGCCGCTTCGCCCATGCCCTATGTGGACGCCGACGGCCACCGCGCATTGGTGATTCAGGACGGACCAAGCTGGGTGGCGGTCATCGGCATTCCGCTGGCTGCGACGCTGGGGCCACATCAGGTGATCGTGCGCGGCCCCAACGGCAGACAGGTGATCGGCTATGACGTGAGCGACAAGCGCTACACCAGCCAATCCTTGAAGGTCGCGCCCGCTCAGGTCAATCTATCGGCTGCGGATCTTGCGCGGGTCAACGCGGAAAAAATCCGCATTGAGCACGCGTTGAGTCACTGGTCCGAACCGCCGCCGGAATCCCTGCGCCTGCCCCAGCCGGTACCTGGTCCGCGCAGCAGTTCCTTCGGCTCGCGGCGCATCTTCAACGGTGAGTCGCGCAATCCGCATAGCGGTATGGATATCGCGGCGCCCGCCGGCACGGCGGTGCGGACACCCATCGCGGGCACCGTCGTCGACACGGGGGCGTATTTTTTCAACGGCAATGCCGTCTTCGTCGATCATGGCCGCGGCCTGATCAGCATGTACTGCCACTTGAGCGCCATTGACGTGCAACCCGGGCAACGGCTGGTCGCGGGAACGCGCATCGGCGCCGTCGGAATGACGGGGCGCGCAACCGGGCCCCACCTGCATTGGGGTGTGATTCTCAATCGCGCATGGGTCGATCCCGAATTGTTCCAGCCCTAACGAAGCATGCCGCTACGCAGACTCCGATTCTTCAGCTGGCTCCCAGCATTTGATCAACCGCCACGGGTTCCAGCGACGGCGACTGCGCCGCCTGACGCAGACGCGCGCTGTGCTCTTGTACAGCGGCACCGGAAGGCTGCATTTCGATCTGACCTTGGAAAAACGCGCCCTCGGTAATGCCGACTCGCGGTGCAAACACATTGCCCTTGACCTTCGCGGTGGCGCGAATATTCACCGACTCGGTGGCGTACAGATCGCCCTCCACTTTGCCGTCGATGACGATGACGCGTGCGCGGATGTCGCCCTTCATGGAGCCATCGGTCCCTACCGTGAGGTTTTGGGTGTGGGTGATCGAACCCTCCACGCTGCCCTGAATGATCAGGTCTTCCTGTGCGGACAGTTCGCCGCGGAATCGCAGCGTAGGGCCCAACACAGACGCGCGCGGCGCCGCCTCCGGCGCCCGGACTTCGGGGGCGCGCGGCTCGGCGGGTCGCGGTGCGGGAGAACGCGGTTCGATGCGCGGCTCGCGCGGTTCAGGACGCGTCACTGCAAGCTCAGGCGCGGCGCCGCGGCCGCTGGGATTGGCATTCAACATGGGTGCATCTCCATCGGGGGGTTTCTTTATAAACCAGGACATTGTTAGGCAGCACTGCCGGAAACTCTGACCGCGCGTGCAGCCACTTCCGGCTTGCCGGTTTGCAGGCCGGCTTTCTTGCCATCCATGTCAATGCTGCCGCTGAAATTCGCGCCTTCCATAATGCTCACGGTCGGCGCGTAGATATTGCCGCACACCTTGGCCGTCTCTTTCACGAATACGGATTTTTCAGCCTGCAGGTCGCCGTCGACGGTACCTTCGACGATGATGAGCTGGGCGCGGATGTTCGCTTTGACCGTCCCTTGGGCACCCACCGTCAGGCGCTGTGTATGGGTGATCGAGCCCTCGACGCGGCCCTGAATCAACAGGTCCTCTTCGGCGGTCAGATCACCCTTGAAATACAGTGTCGGGCCCAAGATGGAAGCGCGCTCGGTCGCGCTGTTGTAAGGATTGCTCATTCAGGTATCTCCGGTGGCGCACGTCAGGACGGCAGCGGGAGACTACCTGGCATAATCGATTTAGAAGTGAGACTTCGTTCACGATTTCCCAGCGCTGCACATCGACGCGCCCAAGGATGTCGCAAATCGCTGACGACAAAGACTGCCGCTGGCGGCGGCCGGCTACTGCACCGGGCTGGCCGGCGCGGCCGGAGCAGGCACCGCAACAGCAGCCTTGCTCCCTTTCACTTTTCTCGGCGGCGGCGTCGTCTCCACCAGGGAAATCAAGGGGCAGTTTTGTCGGCCGGCGTGCCCGCCGGAATCTTAATTCTCGTCATCGAAGTTCATCGTTCTGATTGGTGCGGCTGTGGGTTTTGTCGGCGACCGGCAGCAAATTCTCCGCGTGCAGCTGCCGCTCGATTCGCGAACGAGAGATGAGGCCGCGCACGGATTCGGCGCCCTGGGCGTCGGTCTCGAGCACCACCAGATGCATCACTCCGACGCCGGAAAATATCTCCAGCAGATCGGAGATCCTGGCCGTCTGAACGGTTTGCCAGCCCAACGTGGGCAAGTCCTCCCATTTGGTCATGACGTCGCCTACGCGGATATCCTCGCGGCGCCGCGCATGAGGCGGCTGCGCGAACTGCACCGAGCGCGAACCCTCGATATCGTAGGAAGTCACGAGACCAATGACGCTCCCCGACCGCACTACCAGCATGGCACGCACGCCAAGTCGCACCATGTCGGCCAGAGCCTCGTCGATCTGCCATTCCGGAGCCACCGTAATCGCGATTCTGCTTTTGAAATCCGTCATCACGTGCAGCGCCGGATCCTTCAGCCGCAGCTTCTGATTTTCCGGGGGCTGGCGTATGGGCAACACGCCGGCGGTGTGAATTTTAGGCCCATCGGAAAAATCGCTGCTCGTAGGCATGGCCACAGTCTAGTCCTATCGGCGCAGCCTGCCAGCTAGTCAAAATTGCTGCATTGAAGCATGACGTAGCAGGCGCCTGCTGCGCGCGCCTGCTGCGCGTGTCACCTTTAGCGTTTCGGCTGCCGGATAGGGCCGGCGGCCCGATCATTTCAGCGACAATTCCAAGCGAACTTTTCCGTCCTGATTCCTGGCCTTGTCGTTTGCGACTAAGAACACGCGCGCCGGATCGATTTGCGTGTCCGTCAACAACAGCTGCTGCACAGCCGTCGCTCGTTGTTGCCCCAATACCCTGAGGTCCGAATCACTGATCGCAATATGCTCGTGCAATACCTTGCTGAGAAACTCCGCCTTGGCGGCGGCGAGCTCGGGCTTGGGTTTGATGTCCGCGACCGCCTCCGGAAACTTCGGTTCGCTGCCGAAGTCCTTTTTATACAGCTTCGTCAATAGTTCCGACTTCGCCCCTGCATCCAGCTGCTCATAGTCGGGTGCGGCCTCCGCCGCTTTCTTTCGCGCGGGTGTGCCCGACTGCATGACTTGGACCTCGGCCATGAATCGCGCCTCGATCAATGCCGGTCGGTCGAGTTCGTTCACCGACGCAATCGGTATCTCGATCTTGATCTGCGGGCGTTCGGTCAATGCTTTGACCATCGCGCGGGCTTTGTCGGCGGAGGCGGTGTCGAGCTGCGCCTCTCCGGGGCGAAAATCAATGAATTGCAAATCTGGTCCGCCGCCGAACAAGGAGCCGAGCAAAGCGAATGGCGCGGTGACGGCCTTCTCGAGAATATTGACGAATACCTTCCAAATTATGGGACCCAGGCGAAATTTTGGATCATCGAGGGTGCCGTTGACGGGAATGTCTAGATCGATGACGCCGTTGCGGTCCTTGAGCAGGGCGACGGCCAGTTTGACCGGCAGTGACACTGCGTCCTTGCTCTCGGTTTTGTCACCGAATTCAAGCTGATCCACGGTGATGTGGTGCTGAGCATCGAGTCTTCGACCGTTCACCTTGTAGTGCAGCTCGGTCGTAAGCTTGCCCTTGGTAATGTTGTAGCCGGCGAATTTCCCCGAGTACGGATTGAAGGTGCTGAGTTCCATATTGCGGAAACTCAACGAGATGTCCGTGTACAACGCAGCGCTCAATACGTTGACCTCGCCGGTGATCGCCACCGGTGAGAATTGATCCACCGCACCATGAATGTCCACCTTCGCGCGCGAATTCGGTTTTGAGGAGAGACCGAGAATCGTTCCCTCGATCTTCTGGATACCGGTAGCGAAATTCGGCTGCACCGACAGATCGGCAAAATTGGCTTGACTGGCATGCAACTCGATTTTCTTGATGGCCATCGGCATTGACGGGGCGGCCTGAGTCGGGGCGGCCGACGCCTCGGGTTGAACCGACGTCACCGCCGTCCGTTTGGCTTTTGGCCGTGCGGGCTTGGCCGGCGCCGGCTGCGGCTTGACGGCAGCCGTCGCCACTACTTGCGAGCCGCCGGGGGGCGCCGGAGCCACCACCGTCGCGCCGGGACCTGCCAGCACCCGCGTCACATTCAAGCTGCTGTCCGGCTCGATGATGACGCGCGCGTACAATTTGCGCGCCGCTACCTGCTGGATGTCCAGCCGGTCGGGGTCATGCTGGTAGTTCACCCCCACGATGTCCAATCGATCCCAATTGATGAAATCATCGTGCAGGGCATTGTCGACGGTGTGCACATCGACGATGCTGAAATTCCCGGCAAGCTGCACTGCGGGCTTCTGCGCACCGTAGCGCACCTTGGCGTCGCCGCTCAGTCGTCCGCCGAGTAATGTCATCGAGGTAAACTTCGCGATGTAAGGCTGAATCGCCTTGAGTTCGATATCGGCCAACTTCATCGCTACATTGGCTGAGAGCGGCTGCGGCGTCACATCACCGTTCACATTCACGGAACCCGTGTCGTTAATGCGCGTCTGCAGAGCCACGGTCACCGGCTTGGTTAGATCCAGGCTCGCACCGTTCACCTTGATCGACAGTGGCGCCAGCAACGCCTTGACCGCCGGCGAGGTGCTGCGATCCTCCGCCGAAATGCTGGCGTCCTTGAGATCGAACTCGCGGAGGTCGAAGGTCCACGGCGGAGCCGCCGCGCCCGGCGATGTGCTGATCGTGGGTGTCGGCGTCACCGGCACCGCTGCGCTCGTTGTCGGCGATGCTGCCGCCGCGGCGGCGGTCGGGGATTGCGCCAGCTTGAGCAAATTGAACGACCCGTCGGGCTCCAGCCATGTCACCAGCTTGAGCCCCGTCAGCGACAGAGAATCTATGTGCGCCTGGCGTTTTGCGAGGTCCACCGTGGTGCCGCTCACCAGCAGCGACGGGACGGTCACCCAATCGGCGTCGGCACCTTTGACCTTAACCGCAAGTCCGTTGAGCGCAATCTTCGATATATTGGCCTGAAAATCGACAGTGTCCTTCAAGGCAAACTTGTAGGTCGCGTTCAAATCGATGGCGCCGGAATTGACGGCGAAGTTCAATCGGTCCTCGAGATATTCCCAGATGGTGTGCGCCTGCAGCCCGTCGATCCGGAATTCACCGTCCGACTCGATGGGCTGCACCGACACATGACCGTGCCATTCCACTCGCTCGCCGAGCTTCGAGGAGCCGGTAAATGTAAATCGGCCACCGTCGGCTCCGGTGGTGAAGTTCACCAATTGAAAGCTGATCGGTTCCAGGCGCGCTGCGAACGCGGAGGGTCGGCTGCGATCTTCGTATGACACCCGCCCCCCCCTGACGTTGAAAGACGCTATGCGCAGCGCTGGCAGAGGCTCGTTCTTCGCCCCGGGCTGCGGCTTTGCCGGCGGCGTTTTTGGGCGCAGCTGCAAAAGGTTGAGGTTGCCGTCATTCGCCACAATGGCATTGACATAGGGGGAGTCGATGTCGATGTCGGCGAACGAGTACGCACGATGCCATAAGGAGGACAGCTCGAAATCGATGAACAGCCGCTCGAAGCCCAGCAACTTATCCCCATTGGGGGCGGCCAACGACAGGCTTTTTATTTCGAGCTGGAACGAGAAGGGATTGAAGCGGATCTCCCCGATCGTGGGACTCACACCCAAGGTTTTGGGGATGTTTTGCATGAGCTCTGAACGCAGCAAGCGCGGCGCAAACACGAATCCCGCCAGCGCATACAGCGCGAGCAGCAGGGCCACGGCTGCGGAAATACGGAAAGCTTTTGTTTTAGTGAATTGCAGCACCGGACATCCCGCCATTACCGCCTGCCGAATCGGCAGTAGTCTAGC
The DNA here is from genome assembly GCA_040002315.1 of Gammaproteobacteria bacterium. Classification (GTDB taxonomy): domain Bacteria; phylum Pseudomonadota; class Gammaproteobacteria; order Steroidobacterales; family Steroidobacteraceae; genus Bog-1198. The sequence continues at coordinate 27,368 of JBDUEQ010000046.1, read as the reverse complement.
AATCTAACGCTTATTGCGCTGTATCAGTCGCTTGCGCTTGCGTACCTGGCGGGGCGTCAGGGGATTTCGCTTGCCGGCGTACGGGTTCTCATCGCCGCGGAAGGCGACCCGCACCGGCGTGCCCATCAAATCGAATGCCTTGCGATACACGTTGACCAGATAGCGGCGGTAAGCGTCCGGTACATGGTCGGTCTGATTGCCATGGATGACCACCACGGGTGGATTACGCCCACCCTGGTGCGCGTAACGCAGCTTGATGCGCCGGCCGCTGACCAGCGGCGGCTGGTGGCTCTCAATGGCCGCCTCCAGCACTCGCGTCAATTCCGGCGTGCTCATGTCCCGAGTGGCCGCGGCGTACACCTTGCGCACTTCGGCGAACAGTTCGCCGACGCCGCTGCCGTGCCGCGCGGAGATGAAATGCAGCGGCGCAAAATCGGCGAATTGCAGCCGCTGCTGGATTTGCTGACGGATTAGATCGCGCTGTTCCGTGGGAATGTTGTCCCACTTGTTGACGGCGAGCACGAGCGCCCGGCCTTGTTCGATAACGGTGCCCAACAGGCTTGCGTCCTGCTCGGCAACATTGTCGTGCGCATCCATCACCACGACGACCACGTGCGCGGTTTCGATCGCCTGCAGCGTCTTGATGACGCTGAACTTCTCGACTGCTTCTTCAACCCGAGAGCGCCGCCGCAGACCTGCGGTGTCGATCAGCGTGAAGCGTTCGCCGTCGCGCTCGAAGGGCACCAGCACGGCATCACGCGTGGTACCCGGCTGATCGAAGGCCACCATGCGATCCTCGCCGAGCAGACGGTTGATCAAGGTGCTCTTGCCGACATTCGGGCGGCCGATGACCGCCACTTTGATGCCGGTGATTTCCGGACCGTCGTGCGGATCAGGAGTCAATCCCGAAAGGGCTGCCTCGAGCAACGAAATCACGCCTTGATCGTGCGCGGCCGCGATCGGATGCGGCTCGCCCAATCCCAGCTGATGAAAGTCGGCCACCGCGATATCGTGATCGAAGCCTTCGGTCTTGTTAACCGCCAGAAACACCGGCTTGCCGCTGCGGCGTGCGAGTTGTGCGACGAATTGGTCCTGAGGCGTGACTCCTGCGCGGCCATCCACCAGTACGATGAGTCGGTCCGCTTCGCCGATGGCGCGCTCGGTTTGCGCGATCATCAAACTTTCGATGACGTCGGCATTCTCCACCAGGCCGCCGGTGTCCACCACGATGCACGGTACTTCGGTGCGCCGCGCGAAGCCGTACTGCCGGTCCCGCGTGAGTCCGGGCAGATCGGCAACCAGCGCATCGCGGGTGCCGGTCATGGCATTGAATAAGGTCGATTTGCCTACATTGGGTCGACCGATCAACGCGACAACCGGCAGCATTTAGGGTTTCGGCGGCGGAGTTGCCGGATCGGACCCCGGTAAGGACCCCGGTAAGGACCCCGGTAGTGCAGTTGGCGCAGCGGGCTCGCCGGCCGGCGCGATTGGCGCTGCGGCTGCCGCCGGTGGTGTACCCGTTGTCGAGCCGGCCGGCGGCGTCGCGCGATACGCGGCCAACTTGCCGCCGTCAGTCAGCACGATGACCGTATCAGCGACCGCGATCGGCGCATTGGTGACCCGCTCTTTGGCAACTCGCTCTCTGGCAACGAGTTCGCCGGTGGTCTTATCCAGCCAGTGCAAGTAACCCTGGAAATCGGCGACGGCCACTGCCGTGCTGGTCAACACCGGGGTGCTCAAGCGGCGCAGCTTCATTTTCTGATTGCGCCACAGCTCCGAGCCGTCTCGCTGGCGCAGCGCGACCACGATACCGTCCGACTGGGCAACATATAAATTGTCATCGTCGGCCACCAGGCCGCGATAGCTCGACATGTCATGCGCCCACCAGATCTGGCCCGAGTCGAGAGCCAGCATCGCCGTGCGCCCTTGAAATCCGGCGGCGAACACATTGTCGCCCACGACGCGAACCGCCGAGTCGATGTCCACCAGTCGATCGAGTTCCGTGCGGCCGTGCGGTGAGGCTAATGCCGTGTCCCAAACCGTGTCCCCGGAGTTGAGCGACACCGCCATCACCTTGCCATTGTCAAAACCGCTGATCGCCACTTCCTTGGCAATGACGGGGGTGGCCGTGCCGCGCAGGCTCAAACGCGGGACCTGTTGTTCGACCGACCACAGTTCCTTGCCATTGTGCACATCGAAGCCATGCAGCCGGCCGTCGACCGAGCGCATGACAACCAGTTTCTCGTTGATCGCCGGAGCCGACAGCAATTCGGAATTCACATGCGCACGCCACAGCTCGCGGCCGGTGGCGCCGTCCAGGGCCACGACGACGCCTTTGCTGGTGCCCAGCACGACCAGCCCACGGCCCGCACCGGGCCCGGCCGATATCGGCATTTTTAATTTCTTCACCCAGACGTGGCGGCCCGTTTCCAGAGATGCAGCGAGCACTTCACCCTTGTGCGAGGCGGCGAACACCAAGCCGTTATCAGTCGCCGGGCCGAGCCCAAGGCGCAGCACGATTTGCTTCTTGCCGCCGCCGACGCCCTCGCTCCACAGCCTCTTGACGGGCAACTTCTCGGGGAATTTCACCAGAGTCGCCGGCGGCTCGACGTCTTTGTCTTTGCTGCAACCGGCTGCGGTCAGCAGCGCCGCCAGGCCCAAAGCAAGCAATAATCGCATCAGGGTTTAGCCTTGTTGAGAATGTCTACGGAAAGAGCCTTCGCAGCGGGAGCCGGGACGGCGCCGAGATCCTGAATCTTCAATTCCAGCAACGAAGCATCGATGCCGCCGCTGTCGGCAGCGGACAGCGCCGCCTGATATTCCGTTACAGCATGCGTCGTGTCCTGTTTCGCCAAATAAGCGTCGCCGCGCACTTCGTGATAGCGCGCCGCGAATGCTGGCGGAATGGGGTCGGCCAGCGTCTTGATCGCCTCGTCCGGCTTGCCCTGATCGGTCAGAATACGCGCCAGCCGCAGGCGGGCGATCTGCCGCAATTCCGTGTCCTTCGAACCGTTCATGACCTGTGTCAGCGGCGCAATGGCATTGCCGGCCTGGCCGTCGTCCAGGTCGAGCCGGGCCAAGGTCAGCTGCGCTTGGTCGGCGTAGGGCGAACCCGCGTAGTCCTTGATGAGTATGTCGGCAAGCTGCCGCGACCTCGCATGATCGTTGACTTGCAGCGCCGCGGTCATGGCGCTGAATTGCGTCGCGGCCTTGAGCGCCTGCCCGCCGGTATAGCTCTGATAGTATTTATAGCCGAAGAACACTGCTGCGCCGACCAACACGCCGCCGATGATCCACGGCGCGTACTCTACAAACGCATGTTTGACAACTTCCAGTTGTTCGTCATCGGTCAAATAATCTTCTGCCATGGCTTCTCCGCTACCCGCCCTTGAGACCTAATAACACCCCTAAGCGTTCACTGATTTGGGCGATGGGACACTCTTCCTGAGCCATTTCCTGGCGCAAAGCCTTCACGGCGACGATTCCCCGGGCCACTTCGTCATCCCCCAACAGAATCGCAAACTGCGCGCCGCTCTTGTCCGCACGCTTGAATTGTGTCTTGAAACTCCCGCCGCCGAGATTGATCTGCAACTGAAGTTGCGGCCAGGCGTCGCGCAGCTGCTCCGCCAATTGGAAAGCTGCAATCTCCGTGCGTTCCCCCGCCAGCACCAAATAAACCTGTGGACGGGCGCGCTGCGGCCCCAATCCCTGCTTTTCGAGGAGCATGACGATCCGCTCCTGACCCATGGCCCAGCCGATCCCAGGGGTGTTGGCACCGCCCAATTGGGCGACCAACCCGTCGTACCGTCCCCCGGCGCACACCGTGCTCTGCGAGCCCAAGGCATCGGTCGTCCATTCGAAAACCGTGCGGGTGTAGTAATCGAGTCCCCGCACCAGGTGCGGCTCGACATGATACTCGATGCCGGCGCTGCGCAGGTGGGCGCACAACGACTCGAAATGCAAACGCGAGTCGGCGTCCAGGCAATCGAGCAACTGCGGCGCGCCGGCGACGAGGCGCTGCATGTCAGGATTCTTGCTGTCGAGTATGCGCAGCGGATTGCCCGCGAGCCGCCGCTTGCTGTCCTCGTCGAGAGCCGCCTCGTGAGCGCTGAAATAGGCAGTGAGCTGCTCGCGATACGCGGCGCGCGAAGCGGGTGTGCCCAGCGAGTTCACCAAAAGCTTCAACTGGGTCAAGCCGAGACGTCGCAAGAGGCGCGCCGACAGCAGGATCATTTCAGCGTCCACGTCCGGACCTTCAAAACCGAAAGCTTCCGCATCGATTTGGTGAAATTGGCGGAAGCGGCCCGCCTGCGGCCGTTCGCGCCGGAACATCGGCCCCATGCACCAGACACGCAATCGGCCCTCGCGCAGCATTCCGTTCGAGATCACCGCGCGCACGATGCCGGCGGTCGCTTCCGGGCGCAAGGTGATGTGGTCATCGCCCTGATCGACGAAACTGAACATCTCCTTCTCGACGATATCCGTGAAGTCGCCGATCGAGCGCTTGAACAGCTGCGTCTGCTCGATCACCGGAACGCGGAATTCCTCGTAGCCATAGGCAGCAAACACCTCGCGCGTGATGCGCTCCAGGTACTGCCAGGCAGTGATTTGCGCGGGCAACACATCATGCACGCCGCGCAGGGGCTCGATAATCTTGCTCAATCGCCCTCTCCGATCAGCCGGTCGGGCGCGCGTTGCGCGATTGCACGGCGGGCGTTCCCGCTGCGGGCGCCGCCGCGCCGGCGGCACTGCGAGAATCGCGCCGCAGTACACCGTCGGCACCGGCCTCGAATCGCGCCACGTCGCCGGCCACGAATTGCCGTCCGATCGCCACCACTCGGTTGTTGATTTCGAGCTGCACGCCGCTGGCAAAGCCCAGATAGACCCGCATGGGCGCGGTGCCCACCACGGTCTTGACAGTGTTTGCGCGGCCCTTGCCGGCGAAAGCTTGCCGGCCCGCCGCATCGTGGACGTCGACCCATGAGTCGGCGGAAAAGCTCAATCGCAGGCGCGCGCGGCCCGTGCCCAGCACGGCATCGCCTTCACCCTGCGCGGTTTGCGCTCTCGGCGGCGCAGCCGCCGCCATGGACTCCTGACCTGCTGCCGATGACGACGCGGGCGACGGCAACGCAGCCACGTTCTCGGCATCGGTGGAAGGTGCGCTTGGGATGGTCCCGGCGGGCGCCGCGGTGACAGGTGCTGACCCACGTTGATGCCACGGCTTCCACCAGAGCACGCCCAGCACCAGCAACAGCACCGCGAGCGAACCGATGATTTGCGGCCACGGCAAGTTGCTGACGGCCGGCGCATCGGTGCGCAGCCGCACGTTCGCAGGCGGTGGTGGCGGCGGCGTCTTCGGTGTCTGAGAACGGGACTCATAACCGGCCATGATTTCGGCCGCGGGCAAGCCCAGCAACGCGGCGTATCGCTTCAAATGCCCCTTGGCGTACACCGATGGGCCGACACGTTCGTAGTCTTCCGCCTCGAGTGCATCGATGACCCAGCCGTCCAGATGCAGCTCGTCGGCCGCCTTCTGTGCACTCAATCCTCGATGCTCGCGTTCGGCCTTGAGCCGCGCTCCGATGGTTACGAGGCCTTCCGTCATCGATCGACGCCGGAACGCATCATTTGTGCCTGCTGCGAATCTGGGTATTCAGTCTGCACGCGCCGCGCATAGCCGGCAGCGGCGACGGCATCGCCCAGCTTGCGCTCCGCTCGAAAACCCAGCCATAGGACTTCGGCGGTCGGCGGATTAACCGCCAGATAGTGCTTCACGATCTCGCGCGTCTGCTCGGCATCGCCGCGATCGAATGCGATATTCCCCAACTGCAGCATCGCCTCCGGAAGATTCGGATGGATGGCCAATGCCTTGTTGAAATAGCGCTCGGCGTCTACCACATCGCCGGTGCTTCGCGAGCAAACACCCGCGTTGATCAGCGCCACTTCCGGGGTTCGATACAGTGGACTGCTCGCGACTTGCACGAAGAGCTTTTCACCCTCGATGGCCTTGCCGGTGCGGCACAAATATCCGGCGTAGGTGTTTTGAATATTCGGGTCGCCCTTGCCTAATTTGTACCCGGTCACGTAGGCGCGATCCGCCTTCGGCATGTCGTTCAGTCGTTCGTAGATGAGACCCGCGGTCATCTGCACATCCGGGCTTGCCGGATTTTGTTCGAGTGCACGTTCGATGGTATCGCGCGACTCGGTCATTTTACCGAGTCTCAAGTATTCGATTGCCAGTTGCATGTTGGTGGAGGCCGCCACCGCGGGCGGCGCTTTTTTGAAGCCCTTGTCGCTGCCGCATGCCGCCAGGCAGCAGACCACAAACAGCGCAAGCATCTTCACCGTACCGGACTTCATTGAATCTCCGCCGCCGTGCGTGTCACGGGCGTCAGTTTCGTGCCGAGCCGCACCCGCGTGCGATCAGTGACGCGGCCGGCCAATTGGCCGCATGCCGCATCGATATCGTCGCCGCGCGTCCGGCGAATCGTGGCGATCACGCCGTGCTCGTTGAGAATATCGCGAAATCTCAGGATCGCCGCCGCGGACGAGCGCCGATAGCGCGTGCCCGGAAATGCATTGAAGGGAATCAAATTGAGCTTGGCAGGGCGGCCCTTGAGCAGGCGGGCCAGCTGGCGTGCGTGTTCGGGTTTGTCGTTGATGCCGTCGAGCATGACGTATTCGAAGGTGACGCTGCGGCCGTTTTGCACATCGATGTAATGCCAACAGGCCGCCAGCAACTCATCGATGGGATGTTTGCGGTTGATGGGCACGAGCTCATTGCGCAACTCATCGTTCGGAGCGTGCAGCGACACCGCCAGGGCGACATTGCATTCTTCCGCCAATTTATAAATCTGCGGAACCAGCCCCGAGGTGCTCAACGTCACCCGCCGCCGCGACAAGTCGTAGCCCAAATCATCAAGGAACACCCGCATGGCCGGCACCACATTGCGGTAGTTGGCGAGCGGCTCGCCCATGCCCATGAATACGATGTTGGTGATCTTCGCACGGGCGTCGCCACGCCGCGCGTCACCGTGGCGGCCGTCGCCGTGTCCGGGGCGAGACTCCGCCAATTCACGGTGCGCCAGCCATACCTGCCCGACGATTTCGGCGACGCTCAAGTTGCGGTTGAAGCCCTGTTGCGCGGTCGAGCAGAAGGAGCAATCCATGGCGCATCCCACCTGACTCGAGATGCACAGCGTGCCCCGATCCGGTTCCGGTATGTACACGGTCTCGATTCCCTGCACCTCGTCCATGCGCAACAGCCATTTGCGCGTGCCGTCGTTCGATGCCTGCTCGCTCACGATCTCAGGAACGGTTATTTTGGCTACTTCGCCCAACTGCGCACGAAAATCCTGCGCCAGGTCGGTCATCGCGGCGAAATCCGCCGCCCCCCGCCGGTAAATCCACTTCATCAGCTGGCGGGCGCGAAACGGCTTGGCGCCCAAGCGAGCGGCCACGAACGCCTCAAGTTCCGCGCGCGGAAGCCCAAGTAAATTTACGCGTTCCCCCGCCACCAAGAAATTCTCCTTTGTGCCGCGCCTACGCTAGCGCGTACGCGGACAGAGCTCAATTTCGCGAAAGAAGTAAGCGATTTCCCGCGACGCCGTATCCGGCGCATCGGAGCCATGAACGATGTTCTCGTCGATGCTGGTTGCAAGATCTGCGCGGATGGTGCCCTTGGCGGCCTTCTTGGGGTCGGTGGCGCCCATGACTTCGCGATTCTTCGCGATCGCGCCCTCGCCCTCGAGCACCTGCACCATCACGGGACCCGATGTCATGAATCGCACCAGGTCTTTGAAGAACGGCCGTTCGCGATGTACCGCGTAAAAGCCCTCCGCTTCCGCCTGCGAGAGCTGCACCATGCGCGCCGCCACCACTCGCAAGCCCGCCTGCTCGAACCGGCGATAGACATCGCCGATGAGATTACGGCCGACGCCGTCCGGCTTGACGATTGAAAGGGTGCGCTCGATTGGCATGATGGCCTCGGGTGAATTTAAGGACCGCGAAGTGTACTGGAGCGGACCCGCTCAAGCAATCAGGATGGCAACCGAAGTGCCTGTATTACTTGGAAAAACCGGCGCGCAAAGCCCGACTAAACATTAAAGCTTTCACCGCAGCCGCATTCGCCCTTGGCCTTGGGGTTTTGGAACCTGAAAGCCTCGTTCAGACCTTGTTTCACGAAATCTACGACAGTCCCGTCGATCAACGGCAGGCTTAACGAATCGACCACCACCTTCACCCCACGCGCCTCGAAAACCGCGTCTTCGGGAAGAATTTCATCAGCATAATTCACAACATACGCGAATCCCGAGCAGCCGGTCTTCTTGATGCCGACGCGCAGGCCTAAGCCCGTTCCGCGTTGCGCCAAATGAGATCGAACCCGATCCGCCGCGGATTCCGTCAACATGATCGCCATACTGCGCTGCCCTCTAAGACGCGGCCCTGCCATCGAACCGTCGCTATACATAACACGCCCCAGACCGCCGCGCACGGAACCAGGACGCGTTTCTTTCTCATAACCTGATGCCCGCGATGCGTGGTGTCTTGCGATATGGGGCCTCCAATCCATGCTCTCAATGGTGCCCCGCCGCCTTACCGCCCCGCGGCCGCCCTCCAGGCGTCCTCGACGATCAATAGCCGTCCGCGCTTTTCGATCGGCACCGCAAAGCGCTTGCTCAATGCCTCGACCGGCTCCGGCAGAGTAATTTGGAGGTCGCGGCCGACTGCTTGTTCGACGACCCACGCCGCCACGGCAATGGTGTGCGGGCAGGCGAAGGCCAGAAAGCGCGCCGCCTGAATGGCCCCGCAGCTGACTTGCAGGTTGAACTGCACCCAGGTCCCCCATGCAGGGCTGCCGGCGGCACCCCGCAATATACCCGCACCGTCGAGCACCCCCGCGCCCGGCGCGGTCTCGAAGTAGCGCAGCGTGAGCGCGCTGTAGCTCACGCGCCGCTGATCCGGCGCAGTCGCGAAACCGCCTCTTTGACGACGGCCAGAGCCGTATCGATATCCTGCTCGCGGGTAGCGCGCCCCAAACCGAAGCGCAGACTGCTTTCGCTCAATACCTCGCCGCGTCCCAAGGCGCGCAACACATAGGAGGGCTCCTGCAGCGCCGACGTGCAGGCGGAACCGGTAGAAACCGCGAGCCGTCCCCGCACGGCGGCAAGCAGGCTTTCCCCTTCGACTCCGTCGAACGATACGTTGAGCAGCTGCGGCACCGAGCGCGCCGCAGCGCCATTTCGAAAGGTGCCGCCGAGCGCTTCCAGCCCCTGCCATAGGTGCTCCCTCAAGCTTGTTAAGCGCGCGGCCTCCGCTTCCCGATCTTCCTCGGCCAGTTCGAATGCCAGCCCCATGCCCACCACCTGATGCGTCGGCACGGTGCCGGCCCGCAGGCCGCGTTCCTGCCCGCCTCCAAATTGCAGCGCCCGCAAGTGCACGCGGCGCTCGCGCCGCGACACCAGCAGCGCACCCACTCCCTTGGGACCGTAGGCCTTATGCGCCGACAGCGACAGGAGATCGACCCCGAGACCGGCAAAATCCACGGCGCACTTGCCCACGCTTTGCGCCGCGTCCACGTGCAGCCGCGCACCGCCATGCCGTGCGCAGATCGCCGCGATGGCTGCCACATCCTGGATGACACCGATCTCGTTGTTGACGTGCATGATGGACACCAGCACCGTATCCGGCCGCAGTACCGCAGCCACATGCGCAGGATCTATCAGGCCGTCGCCGTCCGGCGCCAAATACGTGACCTGCCAGCCGCGCCGCTGCAATTCCCGGCAGGGATCCAGCACCGCTTTGTGTTCGGTACGCGAAGTGACGATGTGCCGCCCAGACTCGCGGTAGTGCTCGGCGATGCCGAATAGGGCCAGGTTATTCGCCTCCGTCGCGCCCGAAGTCCACACGACTTCGTCGGCCTGGGCACCCATGCTCGCGGCAACTTGGGCGCGCGCTTTTTCCACCAAGGTCGCCGCGGCGGCGCCGTAGTCATGGCTGGTTGAGCCCGGATTGCCGAACTCACCCTCCGCGGTCAGACATTTCGCCATGGCGGCGGCCACCCGCGGATCGACCGGCGTGGTCGCCGCATGGTCGAGGTACACCGGCCGGCTCGGCGCCGCTCGGCTATTCACTGGGCGGCTCTACCGGGCGCCGCTGCGCCGGGCGCCGCTGCGCCGACTGGCCGCGCCGCCCCTGCACCGCACTCAATAGGCCGCGCAGTATATTGAGCTCGTTGCGGTCCAGCTGGGCCCGATTGAACAAACGGCGCAGGCGCTCCATGAGATGGCCGGTCCGATCGTCGAAGTCGATTTCCTTCATGACCTCGAGCAGGTGCGCATAAAAATGTTCGACATCGCCCGACGGCGCCAGAGGCAGTTCCAACTGGATGCGTGATTGCGGCTGCTCACGCGCCATGAATAGCTCATAGGTCAGGAGCTGCACCGACATGGCTAAGTTCAACGAGCAGTACTCGGGATTGGCCGGGATCCGCACCAGCACATTGCAATGGTTCAAATCCGGAGTGCCGAGGCCGTAGCGCTCCGACCCGAACAGCAAGGCGGCGCGATTTTCCGCGGGGAGTGCGACGATCCGGCTCGCGACATCGCGCGGTGTTGTGAACTCCCAGTAGTAGTTGCGCGGTCGCGATGTGGTGCCGGCAACGAATCCGCAGTCGCTGATCGCCTCGGCGACGGTGGCCACGATGCGCGCGCCGCTCAAAATGTCGTCCGCTCCCGCGGCCAGCGCAATGGCCTCGGGATGGGGGAAAGCGCGCGGCCGCACCAGCACCAGATCGCAGAGAGCCATGTTTTTCATGGCGCGCGCGACCGAGCCGATATTCCCGGGATGGCTGGGATCGATGAGGACGATGCGAACGAGGGCCGTCATGATGTTATTCTAGCCCCCCCATGCAGCCTCTCCTCAATATCGGCATGCGCGCCGCCCGGCGCGCCGGCGACTTGATCGTGCGCAGCCTTTCGCGGCTCGATTCCCTGAAAGTCGACAGCAAGGGGCGCAACGATTTCGTCACCGACATCGATCGCAAGGCCGAAGCCGACATCATTGCCACCATCCGCCGCAGCCATCCGCAGCATGCCTTTCTCGCCGAGGAAAGCGGCCGCAGCGGCGACAGCGAATTCGTTTGGATCATCGATCCGCTCGATGGCACGACCAATTTCCTGCACGGCTTCCCGACGTTCGCGGTATCGATCGCGCTCCAGCAAAAGGGCCGCCTGGAGCACGCCGTGGTCTACGATCCCATGCGTCAGGAATTCTTCACCGCCTCGCGTGGCGACGGTGCGCAGCTCGAGGGGAAAAAAATCCGCGTGAGCACGCAGCGCACGTTGGAAGGGTCTCTGATCGGCACCGGCTTCCCGTTTCGTGCCGGCGCGCACGTCGATGAGTATCTCGCCATGCTCAAAGTCATCATGTCCACCGCTGCCGGCGTGCGTCGCCCCGGTGCGGCCGCGCTCGACCTCGCTTATGTGGCGGCCGGACGCATCGATGGCTTCTGGGAATTCGGCTTGTCGCCCTGGGATACCGCGGCCGGGACTCTGCTGATTCAAGAGGCCGGCGGCCGCATTGGCACGCCGGCCGGGGCCGAGTACGCGCTGGGGCCCAATGTCGTCGCGGGCAACCCCAAGGTGTACGGAGAATTACTCGCGGCCTTGGGGCCGCTCACGCCGGCCGTTCTGCGCGTCTAGCGCGGAACGTCGCCTGGGTTAGTGCGCTGCGCCGGCCATCCCGCGCAGGCGGCTATTCTTGTAGCCATAGGCTAGATAAACCGCAATGCCGATGGCGCTCCACAGCAGCAAGCGTATCCAGGTCGCGCCCGGCAGAAACCCCGCCATGACCGAACAGAAAGCGACTCCCATCAGCGAGGTGAACCACACCCACTTGACCCGGAAGGGGCGCGGCAGATCGGGCCGCTTGTAACGCAGTACCAGCACACCCAGGCACACCACGATAAAGGCCACCAGCGTGCCGATCGACACCAATTCGCCCAGAATGCCGATAGGCAGCAGCCCGGCAAAGGTCATCGCCAGCGCTCCGGTGATGAGAGTCGCGATGTGCGGCGTGCGAAATTTGGGATGCACTGCGCCGAAGAACTTCGGCAGCAGGCCGTCGTGCGACATGGTGAGCCAGATGCGCGCCTGCGGGATGATCATGGTAATGATCACCGAGGTGAGTCCGAAAAGCGCGCCCCAGATCACCCAACTCGTGAGCCAGTTCAGCTGCGCATGCGACTCCAGTGCCACCGCCACCGGTGCCGCGTCATTGAGCAGCTTGAAAGGCACCAGGCCGGTCATCACGCTCGACATCAAAATGTACAGCACGGTGCAAATCGCGAGACTACCCAGCATGCCGATAGGAATGCCGCGCTGTGGGTTCTTCGCCTCCTGCGCCACGGTCGAGACCCCGTCGAAACCGATATAGGCGAAGAAAATGATGCCCGACGCCTGAATGATGCCGGTCCAGCCGAACTCGCCGAATTTACCGGTGTTCTCCGGTATGTACGGCACCCAGTTCGAAGGATTGACGAACTTGGCGCCGAACACGATCACCGCCAAAACGATGGTGACTTTGATCATCACGATGAAGGTGTTGACCACCGCCGATTCCTTGATCCCTTTGTAGCATAGGGCCGTCACGGCGACGACGATGGCGACCGCAGGCAGATTGACGATGGCTCCGGTGGCATGTACCGAATAGCCCGCGCCGTCGGCCGCCAGCGGCGCCGAGCTCAGCCAGCCCGGAATGAAATTGATGCCGTAGTAATCCAGCAGCTTGATGAAGTAGCGGCTCCAGCCCACCGCCACCGTGGATGCGGCCATCATATATTCGAGTATCAGGTTCCAGCCGACGAACCAGGCGACGAACTCGCCCAAGGTCGCGTAGCTATAGGCATAAGCGCTGCCGGCCACCGGCACCATGGCGGCGAATTCCGAATAGCACAGTCCGGCGAACATGCAGCCGATGCCGGCGATGATGAAGGAGATGACGATGGCGGGGCCCGCATGCTGGGCGGCCGCGAGACCGGTGAGCACGAATATGCCGGTGCCGATGATGCCGCCGATGCCGAATGCGATCAGGGCTGGGGTGCCGAGCGCACGCTTCAGGCTTTTATCCGACGCCTCCTTTTGGTATTCGGCGATCGGCTTGGTTGCGAGCATCCCTTTTATGTTCATTTATCCACCGGGTGTAGCCAATTGGACTGTCGCGGACTGTAGCATGTCGCCGGCCGCACGCGTCGCTCAAGCCTTCAGGCGCGGGCGCAATCTGATGTTGATCCACTCCACGGCCGCGGCGAAGGCCATCGCAAAATACAAATAGCCGTTCGGTATCTCCAGGTCCAGGGAGTCCGCGATCAAGGCAGCGCCCACCAGCACCAGCGACGCGAGCGCCAATACCTTGATCGTCGGGTAGCGCTCGATGAAGCCGCTCACCGCCGTGGAGACCACCATCATCACCAGCACTGAGGCGACGATGGCGGCGATCATGACCTCGATGTGCTTCGACAGCCCGATCGCCGTGAACACAGAATCCAGGGAAAACACGATGTCGATGATCCCTATCTGCAGGATGATCAGCCAAAAGCCGTTCATCGGGCTGGGCTTGCGGTGCTCCTCCTTGCCGCTGAGCATGTCGCGGATTTCCATCGGGCTCTTGATCAGCAGGAACAGTCCGCCGCCGAACAAGATCAGATCGCGGCCGGAGATTTCATTGCCGAACACCGTGAACAGCGTGGCCCTCAAGCTCGCAATCCAGGTGATGGAGAACAGCAGCGCGATGCGAGTCACCATGGCGAACGACAGGCCGAGGAATCGCGCGCTGCGGCGCTGTCCGCTCGGCAGCCGATCGACCAGAATCGAAAGGAAAATGATGTTGTCGATGCCGAGGACTATCTCCAGCACCGCAAGCGTCAGGAATGAGAGCCAAGTCTGCGGGTCGGAGAGCAATGCCACCATGGTGGCCACTGTAGAGCCCTCTAGGGCAACCCGTCCACTTCTTCGGGCTTCGTCAGCTTGCGCTCCAGCAAATCATCCGTCCTTAAGCCGAGGTCCAGCGCCAGCGCCGATGATATATAAATCGAGGAATATGTTCCGGCGAGGATTCCGATGACCAGGGCCGCGGAAAACGCATGCAGAGTTTCGCCGCCGAAGAACAGCAGCGCCAGCACGACCAGCAGTGTCACCAGCTTGGTCATCAAGGTTCGCGACAGGGTCTGGTTGATGGATTCATCGATGACCTGCGAGATGCTGATCTTGCGGGCGGTTCGGGCGCGCTCACGGATGCGGTCGAAAACGATCACGGTATCGTTCAGCGAATAACCGATGACGGCCAGAATCGCGGCAATCGCCGTCAAATCGAAAGTCATCTGGGTTAGCGCGAAGAATCCGATCACGCAGATCGGGTCATGCAGCACGGCCAGGATCGCGCCCACGGCCAATTTGGGCGTGAATCGGAACAATACGTAAATCAGAATCAACACCAAGGTGGCAAACAGCGCCCAGCCGCCTTTGACGAACAGTTCCTGTCCCACCTGGGGTCCGACGACTTCGGTGCTCAGCAATCTAGCGCCCGGGTCGACGGTACCGAAGACCTCCAAAATATGCGCGCCGATCTGGTCGCCTTTGGCGTTTGGGTCGGGCGGCAATCTCACCCGGATGTCGCGTGAACTGCCGAAGGCTTGCACCTGGGCATTGGTCACTTCGGCCTTCGTCAGGGCCGTTCGCAAAGTCTCCAAGTTCGGAGCCTGCGGAAAATCGATTTCTACCACCACGCCGCCGGTGAAATCGATTCCAAGATTCAGTCCATGCAGCAGCACCAAGCCGAGGGACGTGACGATCAAGAGTGCCGACAGCCCGTACCACACCTTGCGGGTGTTCATGAACGGGAAGCGCGTTACCTTGTGAAAAAATTCCATGTACTAACCTCGGATCGGACCCTTGAGCTTGCGGCAAGGGCCGGACCTTAAATCGACAACCGGTCGACCTTGCGTTTTCCACCGTAAATGATCTGCACCAATGCGCGGCTGCCCATGACGGCGGTAAACATCGACGTCAAGATGCCGAGCATCAGCACCACCGCAAATCCGCGCACCGCACCGGCGCCGAACAGCCACAGCACCAAGCCCGCAATGAAGGCGGTGACGTTGGAGTCGAAAATGGCGGAGAAGGCGCGCTCAAACCCGGCGGTGATTGCCGCACGCGGCGAAACCCCGATGCGCAATTCCTCGCGGATGCGCTCGTAAATCAAGATATTGGCGTCTACGGCCATGCCGACCGTCAGCACCACCGCAGCGATTCCCGGCAAAGTCAGCGCCGCGCCGAGCATTGACAACAATGCAGTCAGCAGAATCACGTTCGCCGCCAGAGTTACGTCCGCGATCAGGCCGAAAACCTTGTAGTAGACGGCCATGAAAATGAACGCGGCCAGCATGCCGAACACCATGGCGTGCACGCCCTGCTTGATGTTCTTCTCCCCCAGGGTGGGCCCGATGGCGCGCTCTTCCACCGGCGACAGCGGCGCCGCCAAGCCTCCGGCGCGCAGCAACAGCGCGAGCTCCCGGCCTTCGATTGGATTGACGCCGGTGATCTGAAAATTATTGCTGAACACGCCGCGGATGGTGGCGCGGTTGATAACCTCTTCGGTGGTACGGTCGACCAGCACGCCCTCGGCGTTCTTGTCGCGCGAACGGTCGATGAACACCACCGCCATCAAATGACCGATATTCTCCTGGGTGTTCTTCAGCATCTTTGCGGCACCGCGGCTATCCAAGCTCACGGAGACGGCGGCACCGTCCTGGGTGTTCGGTTGGAAGGAGGCATCGGTCAGTTGATCGCCGGTGACCACCACTTCTCGCTTCAGCAGCACCGGCTGTTTGTCGCGGCTGTAATACAACTTGGAGCCCAACGGCACCCGACCCGTGCCCACGGCTTCGAGCGGATTATTAGTCTCATCGACCATGCGAAATTCCAAGGTCGCCGTCTTGCCGAGGATTTTCTTCACCTCGGCCGAGTTCTGCAATCCGGGCAATTGAATGGCGATGCGGTCCACGCCCTGGCGCGCGACCTGCGGCTCGGACACTGCAAGTTCCGGGCTGTTGAGGCGGTTGCGCAAGATGACGATATTCTGTTGAACTGCGTAGTCTTGCCGCTCTTTGATCTCCTGCGGCGTCAATATCAGCTGCAAGGCGGGCGCGCCGTCGACAGTCACGTCGCTCAAATTCATGTTGCGGTTGTCCGCGAGAATGGCCGCCTTGCCCTTCGTGAAAGAATCGCTGTCGCGAAACAGCACCCGCACACGGAATGTGGGGTAGTCCACCAGCACGTCTTGATAGGTGACGCGGGCATTGCGCAACGACGCGCGAAAATCCTGCTCGTGGCGATCGAGCAATTGCTTCACGGCGGCCTGCACGTCGACCTGATACACGAGGTACACGCCGCCGCGCAGGTCCAGCCCCAGTTTCAAGGGACTCAAGCCTATGCTGCGCATCCATTCTGGAACGCGCGATGACTTCGACAGTGCGATGGTGAATTGACCTGGGCGCGCTTCCGAGATCAGATCGCGAGCCTTTAGCTGGTCCTGCTTGCTCTTGAAACGCAGCGTCAGCCGGCCCTGCTCTAGAAACACGCCGCTGGGTGTTACCCCCTTGTCTTTGAGGATTTGCTCTACCGCTGTGCGGTCGGCGTCGATGACGGCGGCCCGGTCACGCGCCAGCTGCAGTGCGTCTTCCTCGCCGAACAGGTTGGGTACCGCAAGGAAAATCCCTATGGCCAAGACGATCGCGACCAGCGCGACCTTCCAGCGCGGATATGAAATCATGCGCTCTTGACCGTGCCCTTGGGCAGCACCTGCGCGACTTGGAATTTCTGAAGCTTGACCGAGACGCCATTGGCGATTTCCACGGTTAGGAACTGCTCGCCCACATCGGTCACCTTGCCGAGAATGCCGCCGGTGGTCGCCACTTCATCGCCGGTGGCGATTTTGGAGAGCATCTCGCGCTGCTCTTTGGCGCGCTTGTTCTGCGGCCTGATGATGAGAAAGTAAAATATGGCCAACAGCGGCACGAACATCAGCATGCTGAAAAGACCGCCCTGACCGCCGGCCGCACCGGCAGCCTGCGCATTCGCCGTATTTATCAAGAAATCCATAGTATTACACTCGTTTTTTGCAGCGGACGCCACGACACAAAGCCGGGTAGTATACAGGAGCCCGTTGCAAACTTAACGCGCGCGCACGATCCCCTTCAAGGCATGGAATTCAGCGGCATACGCTTCGAACTGCCCGACCTCGATCGCCCCCCGAATCTCCCGCATCAATCGCTGGTAAAAATACAGGTTATGGACGGTGTTCAAGTGCGCGCCCAATATTTCGCCGCACTTGTCCAGGTGCCGTAGATAGCTGCGGCTGTAGTTGCGGCAGGTGTAGCACTCGCATCCCTCTTCGATGGGCCTCAAGTCCTTTTGATGAGCGGCGTTGCGAATATTGAGCACTCCCGCCCGGGTGAAAAGATGCGCATTGCGGGCGTGACGCGTCGGCATGACACAGTCGAACATATCGATGCCGCGGCGCACCGCCTCGATGATGTCCTCCGGCCGTCCCACACCCATCAAATAGCGCGGCTTGCGCAGCGGCATGTGCGGCATCAGCCCCTCGAGCACCAGGGTGCGCTGCGCTTCGCTTTCACCCACGGCCAGTCCGCCCACGGCATACCCGGCAAAGCCGATTTCCTCCAGGGCGGCCAGCGACGCCGCACGCAACTGCGGAAATATTCCGCCCTGCACAATGCCGAACAGGGTACCCGGAGGCGGGGTCCGGTAATACTCGGCGTAACCGCGCGCCGCCCATCGCATGGATAATTCCATGGAAGCCCGGGCTTCGCTTTCGGTGGCCGGATACGGCGTGCATTCATCGAAGCTCATCGCCACATCAGCGCCCAAGGCGCGTTGCATGCGCATGGATTGCTCCGGCGACAGGAACACCGGAGCGCCGTCGACCGGCGAACGAAAATGCGCGCCTTCTTCGGTGATCTTGCGCATCTCCGCCAGGCTCCACACTTGGAAGCCGCCGGAATCCGTCAGGATGGGCCGTCGCCAATGCATGAAGCGGTGCAGTCCCTGATGTGCCTCGATCACTTCGAGGCCGGGCCGCAGATACAGATGGAAGGTATTGCCGAGCACGATCTCGGCGCCGATGCTTTCCAGGTCTTCCGGCGTCATTGCCTTGACCGTGCCGTAGGTGCCGACCGGCATGAACGCCGGCGTCTCGACGTTGCCGCGGGGAAATTCGAGGCGCCCGCGCCGCGCGCCGCCATCTTGCGCCAGCAACTCGAAGCGCATCGGTCCTAAGGCAGCGCAGTTCATGCGCGCGACGTAGCCGCCATCGAGGGGGTCAGGAACATCGCATCACCGTAGCTGAAAAACCGATAGTGCGCCTGCACGGCATGCGCGTAAGCCGCGAGCAGCGCTTCGCGTCCCACGAAAGCCGAGCACAGCATAAGCAGCGTCGACTCCGGCAAATGAAAATTGGTGACCATGGCATCCACCGCGCGAAACCGGTACCCGGGCTTTATAAAAATGCGCGTGGGGCCGTGCAACGGCGCTATGCAGCGCCCGTCCGCTGATGCATCGCGGTGCCCGGCGGCCATGGCCGCCGCCGTCTCGAGACTCCTCACCACCGTGGTGCCCACCGCAATCACGCGGCCGCCGGCGGCGCGTGTGGCATTGATGGCGTCGCAGGCGGCCTCAGGCACTTCCAAGAACTCCTCATGCATTTCGTGTGCATCGACATCGTCTGCCCGCACCGGCTGAAAGGTGCCTGCGCCCACATGCAGGGTGACGAAGGCGTGGCGCACCCCGCGCGCTTCGAGCGCTGCAAAAGTTTCGCTGTCGAAATGCAACCCCGCGGTGGGCGCCGCGACCGCACCCAGCACCCGCGCATACACGGTCTGGTATCGCTCACGATCAGCGCCTTCGGGCGGGCGCTCGATGTAGGGCGGCAACGGTATCTCGCCATGATCCTTAAAAAAAGACTGCACCTCGCATGAGAAACGCAGCTGAAATAAATCGCCCTGTCGGCCCAGCATGCTCGCCGTATGGCCGCCGGGCAGCCTTACCACCGCGTCCTGCCGCAAGCCTTTGCTCGCCCTGAGGTGCACCAGCGCGGTGTCCGCCGTCAGTGCACGCTCGAGCAGGATCTCGACCCGCCCGCCGCTCTCTTTGACGCCGAAAACCCGCGCCGGAATCACGCGCGTGTCGTTGAACACCAGCAGATCCTCGGCGCGGAGTAAGCCGGGAAAATCGCGAAATTCGCCGTCGCGCATGCGACCGGACGCGCCGTCCAACACCAGCATGCGGCTCGCAGAGCGGTTCTGTGCGGGCCGCTGCGCAATGAGTTCCGGGGGGAGGTCGAAGTGAAAGTCCGTGCGCAGCATTGAAGATAATTCTATCAAGAGCGTCAATCGCATATACTGCGCGGTCTGGCATGCCCGGATGGCGGAACTGGTAGACGCGCCGGACTCAAAATCCGGTGGTGGTGACACCGTGTGGGTTCGATTCCCTCTCCGGGCACCAGAATTTTATTAATGGACGAATTTTGAATTTCTGCAGCAACTGCGGCTCACCCGTCGAATTCAAGGTTCCCGCCGGGGACCACTTGCCGCGCTTCGTATGCCCGAGCTGCGGCATGGTTCACTACAAGAACCCGCTGCTGGTCTTGGGCTGCGTGCCCGAGTGGCAAGGCAGGATCCTGCTATGCCGCCGCGCCATCGAGCCGCGGTTGGGCTTTTGGACCGTACCGGCCGGCTTTATGGAGAACGGCGAGACTTTGCAAGCCGCGGCGGCGCGGGAATGTTACGAAGAGGCACTGGCGAAGGTCGAGATCGGCTCCTTGTTGGCGGTGGCCAGCGTCACCGGCCCCAGCCAGGTGCATGTGATGTTTCGCGCCAAATTGCTGCAGCCGGAATTCGCGCCCGGCCCCGAGAGTCTGGAAGTGGGCCTGTACGACGAGGCCGAGATTCCCTGGGAAACCCTCGCATTTCCCAGCGGCGAGTTCACGCTGCGCAAATACTTCGCGGATCGCGCCGCCGGGCGTGAAGATCATCATTTCGTCGAATTGAGCCGTCGCCTGAAATCCTAAGCTGCGCCGCAGCCTGCCGCGGCAGGATCCAACATCGCGGCTGTGGCAGAATAGTCATCACGTTCAATGGGTCAAGAAGGGTAAGTCATGGCATTCGTGGTCACCGAAAGCTGCATCAAGTGCAAGTATATGGATTGCGTGGAGGTCTGCCCGGTGGACTGCTTTCACGAAGGGCCGAATTTTCTGGTGATAGATCCCGATGAATGCATCGACTGCACGCTGTGCGAACCGGAGTGCCCGGTGGAAGCCATTTTTTCTGAAGAAGAAATCCCGGACGGCCAGGAGAGCTTCTTGAAGCTGAACGCGGAACTGGCCAAGGCCTGGCCGGTGATCAGCGAGAAGAAGGACGCGCCGGCCGATGCCAAGCAATGGGAAGGCGTCGCGGATAAACTCAAGCTGCTCGAGCGATAGCAGCCTGTCTGAGTGTTCCTAACGCTTCGCCAGCTGCAAATCCTTGATCTGCTGCACGAGTTCGCGCGGCGGCATGTAGCCGGAGATGTAGTCGCCGCCTTCCGTGAGGATGGCGGGCGTGCCGTGCACTCCGATGCTCTGACCTAGAGCGTACTCGCGGGCAACCGGATTTGAATCGCAGACCTTGGTCAGATCCAGCGTGGCGCCGGCCTTGGCGCGGGTGAACGCCTCGTTGCGATCCGCCGAACACCACACCACCTCGGCCTTTTTCCAGCTCTCCGTATTCGGTCCCGTGCGCGGGAAGAACATGTAGCGCACGCGCACGCCCAAGCGATTGAGCTCAGCCATCTCGCTGTGCAGCTTGCGGCAGTAGCCGCAGTCGACGTCGGTAAACACCGTGATGGTGTACTGCGGATTCTTCGGTCCGAAAATCACCATCTGTGATTCGGGCATGGCATTGATCAACGCCAAGCGCGCATGCGTGCGCAGCTCCTCGGTCAGATTCGCGCGCGTATCCATATCGTACAAATTGCCGTCGAGAAAGTACTTGCCGTCGACGGTCATGTAGCTGACGTCCGTTCCCTGCATGAATTGGTAGATGCCGGCGATCGGCGACGGCCGCAAATCCTCGAGCTTGGCTCCGGCCGGCAATAGTTTGAGCAAGGCGACGCGCGGATCGGCTGCCTGGTCGGCCGGAACCGGATGCGCAGGTTCAGGTGTCGCTGCCCGTACAGCGACGCCGGTGACGCACAACCCCAAAATGAAGGCGGTGAAGAATCTCAACATTTTTAAATGGCTCCAGCGGGACTTGACCATTCGACCCCGTGCGGGCCCTTAGGTTCACGCGATTCTAGCAGGCAGTCGTGCCCGGCGGACTAGCCGCGGGGATGGTGCTGCGAATGCAAGTCTTTGAGGCGCTCGCGGGCGACATGGGTGTAGATCTGCGTCGTCGACAGGTCGCTATGGCCCAGCAGCATCTGCACCACGCGCAAGTCCGCCCCGTGGTTCAACAAGTGAGTCGCGAAGGCATGCCGTAAGGTGTGCGGCGAGAGTTCCTTCTCGACCCCGGCCTTCTTCGAGTAGCGTTTGATGATGTGCCAAAACGCCTGGCGCGTCATGCGGTCGCCCCGCCGTGTCGGAAACAGATAGTCCGTCTGCCGCTCCAGCAATATTTCGACGCGCGGCCCCTGCATGAATTGCTGCAGCCACTTCACCGCCTCGTCGCCCAACGGAATCAGGCGCTCGCGGTTGCCCTTGCCGACCACGCGCATTACGCCCTGAATCAAGTTCACTTGATTGTGCTTCAGGCTCACCAGTTCGGAGACGCGCAGGCCCGTGGCATACAACACCTCGAGCATGGTCCGGTCGCGATGCCCCAGCGGGTCCGATACGGTGGGCGCCTCGAGCAGCGAGTCGACTTCGGCTTCGCTCAGCGATTTGGGCAGCGAACGGCCGATTTTCGGCATGGCGATTTGCGCCGTCGGATCGAGCTCTATCAGACCCTCGCGCACCATGTAGCGAAAAAAACGCCGAAAGCTCGACAGTTGCCGGGCGGTGGATCGGGGCCTGGATCCACCCTCGACGCGCGCGGCGATGAAACCCAGTAATTCTATGCGCGTCGCTTTGAGCAATGCGCTGTCGCGCTCTTCCAGCCAACGCGCCAATGCGGTCAAATCGGCGCGGTATGCCGCCAGAGTATTGGCCGACAGGCCGCGCTCCAGCCACACCGCATCGAGGAAGCGTTGCAGGGCGGGATCCGCCGGTTCGCGGACAGCCGGTACCGCTGCGCCTGAGGTACGTGTATAAACCGTCCGTTTCAAAGCCGTCGCCATATGTCTTTCGCGTGGGTTGTGCGCACGAAATAGTGCTTTTACACGCCTAACGGGATCCAGTATGCGAGGGGTGCCGGCAGGTCGGCGTGACCAGAATCACAGTACAGTTAAGTATTAACATAAGGAGAACCAGATCACAGAAGACAAGCACACCGGCCCGTGCAGACGCCTGCAATGGCTGTATACCGCGTATTGCCTGGTGCTGTTCACGGCCATAGGTTTGACCGTGTTGGTGATCAATCTGTTCCTGCCAAGCCTTCGCGCCCGCCGCATGGTGGCCGGCAAAGCGTCGCGCGAATTCCTGCGCGCCGCGCGGATGCGCTTCACCGTCGAAGGCTTGGATCGGCTGCCGAGCACGCCCTGCGTGGTGGTGGCCAATCACGCCAGCTATATCGACGCCCTCGCAGCCGCCGCGGCGCTGCCGCCCGACTTTGCCTTCGTCATCAAGAAGGAAATGATGCACGTGCCCCTGGCCGGTCTGTTGCTGCGGCGTTTAGGATCGCAATTCGTCGAGCGTTTCAATCGCCACAAGGGCGGAGTCGATGCGCGCCGGGTACTGAAACTCGCCGCCAGCGGCCAGTCCCTGGTGTTCTTTCCCGAGGGCACCTTCGACGAGACCCGTCAGATCGGAAAATTTCTGGGTGGCGCATTTGCGACGGCGGCGCGCTCCGACATGCCGGTGGTGGCCATGGCCATTCACGGCACGCGCGACGTTTTCCCGCCCGGCGGCCTGATCGCTCACTGCCTGCCGATTCGTGTCCAAATCCTTGGAGTCTTGAGCGCCGGCGATGCCAGGCAGCGCAGCCGCGAACTGATCGCCGAGGCCGTGGGTGAGCCGCTCGCGCCCTGAGACTGGCGCAGTACGGGCTCCCGCGACCGACCCGGTTATACTAGTAGGCTATCCCAACACCACGGAAATGCTTCATGACCTCTGATCCAGTCGTTATCTTGAGCGCCCGCCGCACCCCGGTCGGTGCCTTCCAAGGAGCCTTCGCCACGGTCACCGCCCCGCAACTGGGATCGGTTGTCATCAAGGCCGCACTCGCGGATTCTGGACTGGCGGCCTCGCAGGTCGACGAAGTCATCATGGGCTGCGTGCTCGCGGCCGGAATCGGCCAGGCACCGGCGCGTCAGGCCGCCATTGGCGGCGGTATTCCTGCAAGCGTTCCCTCCACCACTGTCAACAAGATGTGTGGATCGGCCATGCGCGCCGTGATGCTGGCCTGCGACCAGATTCTCGCCGGCTCGGCCAACGTCGTCGTGGCCGGCGGCCTCGAGTCCATGACCAATGCGCCCTACCTCCTGCCCAAAGCACGTGCCGGTTACCGCATGGGCAACCAAGAGGTGCTCGACCACATGTTCTTCGACGGCCTGCAAAGTCCCTGGGACGGCCAGCTCATGGGCTGTTTCGCCGAGGCCACTTCGGAGAAATACAATTTCACCCGCAAGGCGCAGGACGATTTCGCGGCCGAGTCGCTGCGCCGCGCCTTGGCGGCCATCAACAGCGGTGCCTTCGCGGCCGAGATCGCCGCCGTCACCGCCAAGACCCGCAAGGGCGAAATCGTAATCGACAAGGACGAGACACCCTTTACTCTCGATATCGCCAAGATCCCGACGCTCAAACCCGCGTTCAAGAAGGATGGCACCGTGACCGCGGCCAGTTCCTCCGGAATTTCCGACGGCGCGGCAGCGCTGGTACTGACCCGCGAGTCCTTCGCGGCCTCCCAGGGCAAGAAGCCGCTGGCGCGCATCTTGGGATACTCCAGTTTCGCGCGCGAGCCCGAATGGTTCACTCTGGCGCCGGTGGGCGCCATCGCTAAGCTGCTGACTCAGCTTAATTGGCATTCCAAGGATGTGGATCTGTACGAGATCAACGAAGCCTTCGCCGCAGTTCCCATGGCTGCCATGAAAGATCTGGGACTGGAGCATGAAAAAGTGAACGTCAACGGCGGCGCCTGCGCGCTCGGCCACCCGATCGGCGCCACCGGTGCGCGCATCATGACCACCCTGCTCTACGCATTGCGGGCACGCGGCAAGAAGCGCGGCATCGCCAGCCTCTGCATCGGCGGTGGCGAGGCCACGGCGATCGCCATCGAGCTGTTGTAAAGGTTCCGGGAACCCGCATGAGCGCTACGGTCCTGACTGCGATTGCCGAGGGCATTGCGCGCATTACGCTCAACCGCCCCGAGAAGCGCAATGCCTTGGACCGCGCGACCATTGCCGCGCTCACCGCAGAATTGCGTAGCTGCGCGGGCGATGCAGCGGTGCGCGTAGTGCAAATTACCGGTGCCGGCAACACCTTTTGCGCGGGCGCGGACCTTGGCGAGATGCAAGACCAAGCTCACGCTGGTGAAGCGGCCAATCTCAAGGACGCCGAGCAGCTGGCGGAACTGTTTGCGCTGTTGGACTCCCTGCCGAAGCCGACGCTGGCACGGGTCAACGGCGATGGCTATGGCGGAGCGCTCGGGCTGTTGGGAGCCTGCGATATCGTGGTGGCCGTGGATGAGGCGAAGTTCGCCTTCACCGAAGTTCGCTTAGGGATCATGCCTGCGGTCATTTCGCCTTTCGTGCTGGGCAAAATCGGCGAAAGCGCCGCGCGGCGCTATTTCCTGACCGCCGAAACCCTCTCCGCGGTGGACCTTGAGCGCTTGGGATTAGTCCACGAGGTAGTCCCCGCCGGCCTGCTCGACTCGGGCTGTACGCGCATTACCGAAGCGCTGCTCAAAGGTGCGCCCGGCGCGCAGCGCAGTATCAAAGCGCTGATTCGGGATGTTGCGCATGGCAGCGCCCGGGATCGCGCTGCCGCAGCCACCGAGGCCGCTGCAAGGCTGGCGCGGCTGCGCGTGCAGACCGAAGCCCAGGAAGGCTTCGCAGCCTTCTTCGCCAAGCGAAAGCCGAACTGGCGCGGGGAATAAAGTGGGGCGGGCGTCCTTGCCCAATCCATGCCCAAATCCGTTGGCCATCCTGGAAGGCGGCGTCCGTGGCCTGTCAACATGGGTGTCCCCACTGAGTACAGCGACGTCGCTACGCAAATCCCCTCATCGCTTGTCCGCCTGGTGGATTGCTGCCCGGCTAGCGGGTTTGTGATCTACTATGCGCCGCTTTACTTCGGCACCTTTTCCGGGCGAGTTTGCGCCCCAACCTCGATTTTAGGGCTCAATTGATGAATGAAACCCCGCGCGATGTCATGCAATACGAGGTGGCCATTGTGGGCGCGGGCCCGGCTGGGCTCGCCGCCGCCATCCGCCTGAAACAGCTGAAACCTGACCTGAGCGTCTGTGTGCTGGAAAAGGCCGCAAGCCTCGGAGCCCACTCCTTGTCGGGTGCGGTGCTTGAACCCGGGCCCCTTGATGAATTGCTTCCCGATTGGCGCAAGCAGCCTCCGGCCGTCTGCGTTCCTGCCGTTCGCGATGAGTTCCTGTTCATGACCCGCCGCAAGCGATTCCGGCTGCTCACCCCGCCGCAGATGGCCAACCACGGCAATTTCATCATCTCACTGGGACAGTTGGTGCCGATTCTGGGCGCGGCAGCCGAAAAGCTCGGGGTCGACGTGTTCGCGGGATTTGCAGCGGCTGAGGCTTTGTTCGATGACGCCGGCGCGGTCAAAGGCGTACGCATCGGCGACATGGGAGTCGAGAAGGACGGCCGCCCCGGACCGAACTTCGCGCTGGGGCCCGAGATTCACGCCAAGCTCACCCTGTTTTGCGAAGGTTGCCGCGGCAGCGTCTCGAAGCAATTGATCGAGCGTTTCAAACTCGATGCCGGCAAGTCACCGCAAACCTACGGCCTGGGATTCAAGGAGCTGTGGCAATTGCCGCCCGGACGTGTGCAGCCCGGATTGATTCAACACACCCTCGGCTGGCCGCTCGATGCCAACACGTATGGCGGCAGTTTTCTCTATCACCTCAATGACGATCGCGTGTACGTCGGTTTTGTCATCGGCTTAGATTATGCAGATCCGCGATTCAAGCCCTTCGAGGCCTTTCAGCAGTACAAAAATCACCCGCACATCAAGAGTCTGCTGAAGGGCGGGGAAATCATCGCGGGCGGTGCCCGCACGGTGATCGAGGGCGGTTATCAATCCATGCCAACGCTCGAAATGCCGGGCGCCCTGCTGGTCGGCGACGCGGGCGGCACGCTCAACACGCCCAAGATCAAAGGCATCCATCAAGCCCTACGCTCCGGCATGACGGCCGCGGCGCATTTCGTCGAACACGGCAGCGGTGCCGGCTTCGATAAGCGCTGGCGCGAATCGACCGGCGGCCGTGAACTCTACAAGGTGCGCAACATCAGGCCCGGATTTCGCCGCGGCCTGTGGCTTGGCCTGGCCAACGCTGCTCTCGAAACCGTCACCTTCGGGAAACTGCCGTGGACTCTTGCCAATCACGCCGATGACACGGCCTTGCAGCGCCTCGATGAATACGCATCGCCCGACCGTCACTGGGGTGAGCGCGAATTACCGCCTCGCGATCGGGTGGCGTTCGTATTTTTCGCGTCGACGACCCACGATGAGAACCAACCTGTGCACCTGCACGTCGCCGACACCAACGTGTGCGCGACGCGCTGCATAACGGACTTCGGCAATCCGTGCACGAATTTCTGTCCGGCGAACGTCTATGAAATGATCGACGACGGCAAGGGCGGAAAGAAATTGCAGATCAATGCCTCGAATTGCGTGCATTGCAAGGCCTGCGACATCAAGGAGCCCTATCCGGGTCAGATCACCTGGGTGACTCCGGAGGGCGGTTCCGGCCCCAACTACCAGAGCCTGTAGCGGCGCCGCCAATGGAGATGGATCCCAAGCCGGTGGAATCGCGCCTGCGGGAGCAGGTGGCCGCGCAGCGGCTGGAATTCGATCCAGCGCAGCTCGAAGCAGCACAGCGGCTCGATGCCTTGAGCACAGTGCTGACGGAGTCGTCTAAGTCCTTGGGCGAAACGTTGCGTGCGCACCTGCCCTGGCTGCCGGCGTCGTCGCGAGCCGCG
>JBDUEQ010000045.1:0-67074 GCA_040002315.1 Gammaproteobacteria bacterium | reverse complement strand
GCAGTTTCAGCGCCTCCATGCGCATGGTGTAGTTGCTGCGTGAATCCACGGACGCCTTCGGGTCGGTATAACCGCCGGTCCAGGGTTCAATGCAGGTATCGAGATACAGCGCGCCGCGTTCGCGCGCCAATTGAACGAGGGCGACGCTCGACACGTCCACCGACAAGTTGAGCAAAAAATCCCCCGCACCCAGCAGCGGCTCGAGCACTTGCCGGTAGTTGTCCCGGGTCAATGCGGTTTTGACGAATTTCGCGCCGAATTGGTCGGCTTCGCTGCGTCCGCTGTCCTCTGCGGTGACGATGGTGATGCGATCCGCCGAAGTGCCGATGTGACGCAAGATCAGTGGCAAGACACCCTGTCCGATGCTGCCGAAGCCCACAAATACGATCCTGCCCGCAAAGTTCACATGCACTTCGTGTTTGCTCATAATTTCAGTCTCATTGTGGTTTGCGCTCTCATTTTGAGTCTTGCCCTCGCTTTGGATTGATTCTGGACGTCACGCCCCTGCACGGGGGCGCCGCCAGCCTACCTGGCGGCACAGTAAATCTCCAAGTTTCCGCGGTTAGGGACCCGGCGGGCTTAAGGCTGACCGTCGCGCCAATGAGGCGGATAGGTGCGCGCGTAACCGGGCAGCGACTCGATGCGATGAATCCAGCGCGCAAGTGCCGGATAGTTGCGCTCCATGGGCAGGAAGCGCGCACCCAGTTCTGCGGCGGCGCTTCTATCCAGGGCGCGGCGCAGCACCTGAATCCAGGGGAAAATCACCATATCGGTGGCGGAGTAATTGGCGCCGACGATCCAAGTTTCCTTGCTCAAGCGTCCCTCGATGGTGCGCGCCTCGCGCCCCACCACGTGCATGGCGTCCGTCAGCTCATCAATATTCTCCGCCACCTGCCCGGTGAAAATCGCGTCCGTGATCTTGAGCAGCGACGGTTCGGCATAGGCCATGAATTCGCAGATGACACGCATTATGACCCCCGCTTCCTCAGGGGTAGAGCCGAATATCGGTGCCTGCGGATACTTGACGTCGAGGTAGTACAGCACCGCCACCGATTCGAACACCACATAGTCGCCGTCCTTGAGCACCGGTACTCGGCCGCGGGGATTGAGCTTGAGCATTTGCGGCGACTGATGTTCCTGCTTGTCAAAATGCAGCAGCTGCGACTCGTATGGCAGCCCCTTGTGCTCCAGCGCCAACAGAACTCGCCAAGAGAACGGGCTGCCGCTGCCCCAGTAAAGAGTGAGTGCCATCTACCGATTGTAGCGGATGCACATCGCCTGGCATCGGGCTAAGCTCTGATCATGCTATTTCGGACCCTCATCGACGCCGCGACATTGCTGCGACTGCTGGGCACACCACCACTGGGCACTGCGCGGCTCGCCATCATCGACTGCCGCTTCGATCTCATGAACCCTGAGGCGGGGCGGCAGGCCTACCTCAAGGCACACCTCCCAGGAGCGCGCTACGCCGACTTGAATCGCGACCTGTCGGCGCACATCACCGCCCTTAGCGGCCGCCATCCATTGCCAACGCGAGAGGCATTCGCGGAGCGCCTTACCCAACTCGGAATAGCCAATGACACCCAAGTCGTGGCCTACGACGAGGCCAACGGCTCGTTTGCCGCACGTCTCTGGTGGATGCTGCGCTGGCTGGGGCATGACGCCGTGGCCGTACTCGACGGCGGCTTTCAAGCGTGGATACGGGATGGCGGTCCGCTGCAATCAGGCGAGGCTCACGAGTCGCCCGCCCCTGACACTTCAATGCCGGCCCGCCCCTTCGTGCTGCGATTCGACAGGGCCGCTGGCGGCGGGGTCGCCCTCGACGGAGCTGCCGCCAACGCCATCACCACCGCCGATCTCGAGCGCGCGATAATCCAGTCCGCGCCGCGCTCGCCCAAGCCACTGCTGGTCGATGCACGTGCGCCCGAGCGCTTTGCCGGCGCAGTGGAACCTATCGATCCCGTAGCCGGACACATTCCCGGCGCAGTGAATCATCCTTTCTCCACCAATCTCGCCGCAGACAATCGCTTCCTGCCGCCCGCGCAACTGCGAGCGCGATGGCTCGCGCGCCTCGCAGGGACCACGCCTGAGAATCTCATCGCCATGTGCGGCTCCGGCGTCACCGCTTGTCACAATCTGCTCAGCCTCGAAGTCGCCGGGCTTCCCGGCGGCAAGCTGTACGCCGGATCCTGGAGCGAGTGGATTCGCGATCCGCGCCGTCCCACAGCCCGCGGTTGACATTTACTTGCCGCGTGAATTTGTTAATGTGCGCGCGACATGAACACACCTGCCAAATCGCTGCCCGCCAACCTGGCGTGGAAGATCGAAGAGTCGCTGGATCTTTACCAGGTGCAAGCCTGGGGTAAGGGATACTTTTCGATCAACGAACAGGGTCATGTGGTGATCCGTCCCAGCATGGATCCGGAGCGCGAAATCGACTTGGTCGACGTGGTGCAGGGCTTGAGAGCCCGCGATTTGCACACGCCGGTGGTCATTCGTTTCTCCGACATTCTCGCGCATCGCCTGCGCCACATTGCCGAGGCGTTCAGTACGGCCATCACGGAGAACGGCTATCAGAACCGCTACGCCGCAGTGTTCCCCATCAAGGTCAACCAGCAGCGCCTGGTGGTCGAAGAGGTGTTTCGCTACGGCAAGGAGTTCGGCTTCGGCCTCGAGGTCGGCTCCAAACCCGAACTGCTCGCCGTCCTGTCCATCACCGAGGATGCACCGGACCGCATCGTCGTCTGCAACGGCTTCAAGGATGATAGCTACATCGAAGCGGTGATAATCGCCACCAAGCTCGGCCGCACCATCATTCCGGTGGTTGAGAACTACGAAGAAATTCATCTGATTTTAAAGCATGCCGAACGCTACGCCGTGCGGCCGAAGATCGGCGTGAGGGTCAAACTTGCCAGCGAAGGGGCTGGCCGTTGGCGCGAATCCGCCGGCGAGAAGTCCAAGTTCGGCCTCTTTATCAGCGAAATCCTCGACCTGCATGCTCTGCTCAAAGAGCGCAACATGCTGGACTGCCTGCAGCTCGTGCACTGCCATCCTGGTAGCCAGTTGCAGGACATTCGCAGAGTCAAGGACGCGATCAACGAGCTGGCGCATGTATACGCGGAACTCAAGCTGATGGGCGCCGGCCTGCAGTACATCGACATCGGCGGCGGCCTTGGGGTCGACTACGACGGCAGCGGCACCAACTTCGAATCCTCGATGAACTACACCTTGAACGAATACGCCAGCGATGTGGTGTATCGCATCAAGAGCGTTTGCGATGCCCGCCACGTCCCGCATCCGATGATCGTCAGCGAGTCTGGACGCGCAATTGCCGCCCATCATAGCCTGCTGGTGTTCGACACCTTGGGCTCCTCCAAGCTGGACCAATTCAAGGTGACCGGACGTCCCGAGGAGGACTACCACGGCCAGGAGGAGGTGCCCCAGCCGGTGCTGGATTTGTTCGATAGCTATCGATCGGTGAATGAGCGCCGTTTGGTGGAGTGCTACCACGACGGGTTGCAGGCCCGCGAGCAGGCCATGCAGATGTTCAATCTGGGGTACTTGAGCCTGGAATTTCGGGCACTCGCGGAAAAACTCTACTGGGCCACCTGCGCCAAGATTAGGGACTATTGCCGCAAGCTCGATAGGGTGCCTGAAGAGCTCGAGAACCTGGAGGACATGCTGAGCGATATACTGTTCTGCAACTTCTCGGTCTTTCAATCGCTCCCGGACAGCTGGGCCATCGGCCAGCTCTTCCCCATCATGCCGATTCAACGCCTGGGCGAGAAGCCGACCCGCAACGCCGTTTTGGCCGATATCACCTGCGATTCGGACGGCAAAATCGATCGCTTCGTGCATCCTCGGGTGACCAAACGCACTCTTGAGGTGCATGAAGTCACCCCCGGGGAGCCCTACTAT
Organism: Gammaproteobacteria bacterium; assembly: GCA_040002315.1. Taxonomy (GTDB): domain Bacteria; phylum Pseudomonadota; class Gammaproteobacteria; order Steroidobacterales; family Steroidobacteraceae; genus Bog-1198. Next base: position 63,156 of record JBDUEQ010000045.1, on the reverse strand, counting down.
CTGGCGGCCTTCCTGGTGGGCGCCTATCAGGAGACTCTCGGAGATCTGCACAATCTGTTCGGCGATACCCATGTGGTGCATATCCGGCTGCAGGAAAGCGGCGGCTGGTGGATCGAGGAGATCGTCAAGGGCGACACGGCCAACAAGGTGCTCGAGTATATGGAGTACGACACCGACGAGCTGTATCCGGCCATCGCCCGCGACTGCGAGCGGGCCGTCCAAGAGGGGCGCATGACCCTGGCCGAAGCCCAGGCAGTGAAGCGCTTTTACGAGAATGAGCTCAACGGTTATGCCTATCTCGAGGTCGAGTAGTCTTCGCGAAATCCTACGATAACAACGGCAAATCAAGTGTTTGCCAACAATAATCTCGTGGCGTAGCATCAAGTTGTAGGGTTGTTCCCTACACGGGATCATTGGTACAAACCCTGTTAGTGAGATTAGTTGAATGACGACGATCTACGTTGGCAACCTGCCATTCACTGCGACAGAAGACGAAGTGCGAGCGCTGTTCGAGCGCCACGGCAAAGTCGAATCGGTAAAGCTCATCAACGATCGCGAGACGGGGCGGCCCCGCGGCTTTGCGTTCGTTGACATGGGTGCCGGTGAAGCACAAAACGCGATTCAACAGACGAATGGATTCCAGATGGGTGGCCGTCCGCTGCGAGTTAACGAAGCCCAGGAACGCGCGCCTCGATCCAGGCCTCCCGGCGGCGGTGGTGCCGGCGGTGGCGGCGGCGGTAGCGGTCCCCGACGCTGGTAATCGATGTCTTGATTTTGTCCGCCGGCTAAGCTCCGGCCGGCTCGACTGAATCGAATGCGAGGTGGTCCGAGGCGCGGCTCGACGTGAGAGTAAGCCGTAAGACTAGTGCTGCCTTTTCCTCGTTGTCTTGCGGCTCACTCTCACGTAAAGCTACCACATGTCCTTCAGCTGCGAGCCGACGTCGACCGTAGTCCCCTCACCCTCGCGCAAGCTCTCCACACCGCGCATGTTGCGCATCGAAATCCGCTCGAAGGTATCCAACACCTTGTCCGTCATGAAGCGGCTCTTGGCGCCGTACACATGCTTATCGCCGTCCTTGGCCTGCTGCGTCACCTGATACTTGAGGGGCGCACACAAATGCAGCTCATTGCGCGCACGCGTCATGGCCACATACAACAGACGCCGCTCCTCTTCGATCATCTCAGGCTTACCGGTGGAAAATTCCGACGGGAAATTACCGTCTGAGACATTCAGCACGTACACGATGTCCCACTCCTGGCCCTTGGCTGAGTGGATCGTGGATAAAATGACGTAGTCTTCGTCCTTTGACGCACCGGTGGACTGATCACCGCTCGCCACCGGCGGATCCAAGGTCAGCTCCGTCAAGAAGCGCTCGCGGTTAACGTGCTGCGTCGCCAGCGTTTCCAATTGCTCGAGATCGCCCATGCGAGTCCACGGCGCATCGTAAATGCGCTCAAGCTGCGGCTTGTACCACTCGCGCACCAGTCCCACCTGGCCTGCCCACGGAGTCGCCGGGTCGGCGAGCCTGTCCAAAAGTGCGCAAAATCTCTTCCACTCCATTTTTACCGGCTGCGGCGCATCGAAGGCGGCGAGCGCTTTGACGCTGTATTCCTGCGCCTCCAGATAATCCAGCGCCTGTTTCGCATGCCCCGGGCCGAAGCCCGGCAGCAGCTTCAGCACTCGAAAGCCCGCCACCGAATTGCGCGGATTGTCCGCCCAGCGCAGCACCGACATCATGTCCTTGACGTGCGCCGCTTCCAGGAACTTCAGCCCGCCATACTTCACATACGGGATATTGCGCTTGGAGAGTTCGACTTCGAGCACGTCGCTGTGATGCGAGCTGCGAAACAGGATGGCGTGACGTTTGAGCGAGCCGCCGACTTCGCGCGTCTGCAGTATCTTGCCGGAGATGTACTCGGCTTGAGCCTGCGCATCGTCCATGGCCACATAGAACGGTTTCTGGGTCGATTGCCGCATGCCGAGCAGGGTTTTGCGATGCTGACGTGCGCCGTCCGCCATGAGCGCATTCGCAGAATCCAGTATTTGCTGTGTCGAGCGATAGTTCTGCGACAGCACCACGACCTCGGCCTTGGGCTTGTAGCGCTCGGCGAATCCCAAAATATTCTCCACCGCCGCCGCACGAAACGAATAAATGGCCTGCGCATCATCGCCCACCACCGTAACTCCCTGACCGTCGGGCCTGAGCGCCTGAATCACCTCGCCTTGCAGACTGCTCGTGTCCTGGTATTCATCCACCAGTACATGCTCGAAATTCTTCGACAAGCTCTGCGCCAGCGTGGGGTTTTGCATCATCGCATGCCAATACAGCAGCAGATCGTCGAAATCCAGCACGCGATTCTTTTGCTTGCGCCCCACGTATTCGCGGTACAGCCGCGTGAGATCAGCCTCCCATTCACGGCACCACGGGTACTGCTCCTCGAGCGTTTGTTTCAGCGTCAACCGCGTATTGACCCTATAAGAATAAATGGCGAGACAGGCATCCTTGCGCGGAAAGCGCTTGTCCTTGCCGGAGAATCCCAATTCGTGGCGCACCACATCCATCAGATCCGCCGCATCGGCGCGATCTAGAACAGTGAAATTCGGATCAAGTCCTAGGTGCTTGGCATACAGGCGCAGAATCCGGTTGCCCACCGAATGAAAGGTCCCCGACCACAAGAGGCGCGTCGCCACGCTGCGATCACCCGCCCGGCCGCGATCCGCCATCACTTCGGCCACGATGTTCTGTGTGCGCCGGATCATTTCCTGGGCCGCGCGGCGCGTAAAGGTGAGCATGAGGATGCGTGCCGGATCCACGCCGTTCACCACCAGGTGCGCCGTGCGATGCGCAAGCGTATTGGTCTTGCCCGTGCCCGCGCCGGCCAGAATCAGCATGGGGCCCGCCGTCACTCCACCCTTGTCCGCCACCACCGCGCCGAACGTGGCCGCCCGGCGCTGCATGGGGTTGAGCGCGTCGAATGCAGTGGTCTTGGCTTTCATCATAGAACTGTGCCGGTACTGTACGTATATCCAGATTGCGATGCAATAAGCATGAATCTACGTCGCAGGATCGCCCATTGAAGGAGTTATACGCGCGGAGCCAGATCACACCGAGATAAACTCGCCGCATGCAAAAACCCAAGACTATTGCCAGCCATCACATTTTCAGCGGTCGCATCATCGACGTTTCCACCGAGCGCCTGCTGTACTCGAACGGCCGCGAGCACGACCTGGACTTTGTACGTCACCCCGGTGCGTCGGCCGTGGTCGCCGTAGATGCGGAGCATCGGGTCTGCCTGGTGCGCCAATATCGGCACGGCATCATGGATTTTCAGTGGGAAATCCCGGCCGGCAAATTGGACAAGGGCGAACCGCCGCAGAACTGCGCCATCCGCGAATTGGCCGAAGAAACCGGCGTGTCGGCCGCGCGTTGGATCTCTCTAGGGCAATTCCTGCCGGCGCCCGGCATTTTTACCGAAGTGATCCACCTCTACCTGGCGAGGGATCTGAAGATAGGAGCGGCCGCGCCGGATGCCGACGAAGAACTCGAAGTACAATGGTTGCCGCTCGAGCAGGCGATTGAAATGGTGCTGCGCGGCGATTGGAATGACGGCAAAACCGCCCTAGGCCTATGGCGGGCGCAATACCACTTACAACTGTGACGTCGCACCAGCTTTCGGCCGGTACGGGTTGACTTAACACTGGTATGCCTTAAAAAGGAAGAATGAGCGCAGAGAACTCAAAATCCTCCCAGAATCCTCGCCCTGCCGGTGCCGACGCGGCTTCCGCATCCGATACCCAATCCGATGCCAAGAGCACGGGTCGGTTGCCGTTCGAGGACAAGGGCAATGCCGTCTGGGAAGGGTCGGCTGCCACCCGCGCGTTGGATCGCGAGGTCTCGATCCAACGTCTGCAAAAACTTCAACACCCCTCCTTGTCCTTGGCCGAGGATTCCCCGACGCCCTTCGAGACCGTGCGCCCCAATCCGCTCGGTGCCAAGAAAGGCTACGACCCCTACGACAGCGGCAAACTGGGCAAGCGGCCGGTGCCGGTCAAGAAGGATTTGCGCAAACTCAGCGAATTCTTGAGGCTGAAGAAGCAGGCCGCGAACAACAAGGGCGAAGAATAGCTTCGAAGGCCGGCCAGCGATCACGCCAGAGCGTGCTTGAGCTTTGCCGCGCTTCCCAGACGATAGAATTTGCGCAACTCGCGCACCAGCGCCTCGATGCGAGCCTGTCCCCGGCTCACGAAGCGACGCTCCAATCGGCGGCAGTACTGCGCGGCGCAGCGATGCGCCGTTCGATAGCGAAGATACTGATCAGGCTGCAAGCGCGCATCAAAACTCACACGGTCGAACAGGCGTGCGTGCACCTGCGCCGGGTAGTCGCCTCCCCGCTGATCCGCCAGCAAGAACACTGTGACCGCATACTTGTCGACTTCGGCCTGCGTCTCGAGCTCCAGCAGCGACACCGGCAAGTCACGATGCAGCCGCCAAGTCGAATAGACGAAATGGCTCACTCCCTCGAGCGCCGTGCAGTAATCGGCCAAATTATTCTCGGTCAACTCTCCGACGGGATCGTCGCCCTCCAGTCGCCGCAATAGGCTCGGATCGAGGTATAGCGCGATCCCGGCGCCATCCGGCGTTTCCGCCAGCAGGAGTTCCTCGTCTGACGCCCGCACGTCGTTTACCGGAATGCCACCCTGTAGCGCGTGGCGATCCGTGATGAGAAAATCGTACACGTCGTAGTTCATGTCGACGTCGTACAGCCGCCCGATCAGCGATTGCAGCTTGTTTAATACCATCGCAGTGCGTTCAGTGTGACTGCGGTCCGTTTGGCGCCGTCACCCATTAGTGTTCGCGCCGTGCCCCGGCAGCAGTCACTGGTTGTACGCCGAGCTGCTTCAGCAGTCCGCGCGCGCGCGGGCTGCCGGTCTTCATCCAAATTTCATACAGCCGCAGGATGTCGGCGTCGGTGTGCCGGTAGGACATCTCGCTGACTTCGTTCAGTGCGTCCACCAGCCGCTGGAACTTCGTTGCAAGTTGCGCGTAAATGGCCGCCACGCAGCGTCCGGACATGGAGCGCTGCATGGTATCCGCCAGCGAGCCGTATGCGTTTCCGCCCATGGCAATGTGATAGTCGATGTCGATCAGCTTGCGGGCAAAGCTGCGCGCGAAAAAGCCGGCGATGAACAGCGAGACGTCGCCCAAGCGCTGCAGTCCGCGTTGCCGCGCCAGGGCGGTCGGTGCTTCGAGTGCATCCGTCAACATGTGGGCCAGCGGTCGGATGCGCAGCCCATCGGGAGTACGCTCGTACAGGGCGTCGGCGCGCGAGAACATGGTGAGCAGGTTGACCACGTACTGCTCCGCCTGCTCGTCGATGTCGAGGTGCTGATGCTCGCTCGCGGCGTGAAACGCGTCACGAAAAAATTCGCGTAGGGAACTGACCGCTACAAGAGATCCCGCAGACACTGCTTGCATGCTTGGCATCCTTTTTTTCGCTGACACCATCCTATCGACAAAGCGGAGTCGAAGTGAATAAGAAAAATGCGAACTGGTGTCAGAAAACACCTATTTTTATAGGAATTCAGCAATCAGCAATCGAGGCCGTAGGCTGCCAAGCGTGCGCCTGTGCGACACGCATCGCTTTGCTGCTAATCGATTTCCGCAAGCGTGGTGATGGTGCGCGGCGGCGGCGCCAAGCCCTGCGGCCACGCGCGAGCATCGCGATTCAGCCATACGGCCTGCATTCCCGCCTGCATGGCGCCGGCCACATCCGTCACGGGATCATCGCCGATATGCAGCACTTGATGCGCCTCGACCCCGGCCTGCGCCAACAGATGCGCGAATATGCGCGCGTCCGGTTTGGCCGCACCCGCCCCTCGCGCGGTGACGTGGCCGGTGAACCAACGGTCGACGCCGCTGCGTTTCAGATCCGCATTGCCATTGCTGAGCGCAAACAGCCGATAGCGCGCATGCAGCCGCTCAAGCGACGGCCGCACGTCGTCGTAGATCTCGACGCGGTTGCGCGCGGCGAAAAATACCTCGAACGCCTCGTCCGCCAGCCGCTCTGTATCGGTCGCATACTTCGCATCGGTGGGATACTGCGCGTCGATGGGCGGGTTCGCCCGGCCGGCTCGTTCGAACAGGTCCTTGAGCGCGCGGTGGCGCAGAAAGGTGAGGTCATGGCCATGCTCAGGATAGCGCTCGGCCACGTGAGCGCGCATCTCACGCAGTGACTCGATGCTGTGGCCGCTCACCGCCTGCGGATGCCGCTCTCGCAGCCAGGACCATAGATCGCGCTCGGCGGAGGCGATCACCGGCCCCACCGGCCACAGCGTGTCGTCCAAATCGAAGCTCAAGACCAGCGGCGGCGGCATCTGCCTATTGTTGCGTAATGCTCGCTGGCATTTCACGGAATTTGCGCGGCTGTCGGCTACAATCTCAGGTTCAGCATCCCTCCAATGAGAAATTTGCAATGGCTGCTAATCGATTTGTCATCGCCGCCGTCTATCTCACCCTCACGTGCCTAGCCTTTGGCACCGCCGCACTAGCAGCGACTCTGGCCGCCGCGCCGTCGCTCGCCCTGGCGGCCCCACTGTCGCCGGGCGTAGCCGCGCTGCCGCCTCTCACCGTGCAGGACCTCGTTCGCCTCGAACGACTATCCGACATTGCGACCTCGCCCGACGGTAAGCGCGTCGCCTATACAGTACGCACCACTGACATGGAGGCCAACAAAGCGCGCACCGCCATTTGGCTGGTGGACACGGTCAAGCGCGCTGCCACCGCAGTTCGCCTCACCGATATTGCCGCCAATTCCAGCGGCGCGGAGTGGAGTGCGGACGGTCGATTCGTCTACTTTCTGTCGAATCGCAGCGGCAGCAATCAAGTGTGGCGGGTGGCGGGTAACGATGCGTCGGGCGCCGATGCGTCGGGCGCCGATGCGTCGGGCGCCGCCGCGCTGCAGGTCACCAACCTGCCGCTGGATGTGGGCAGCTTTCGAGTCTCGCCCAAGGGCGACCGCCTCGTGGTGAGCGTCGAAGTGTACTTGGATTGCCCGGATTTCGATTGCACCAAACACCGCCTCGATGAGGCCGCACATTCCACGGCCAGCGGTATGCTGTACAAGGAGCTGTTCGTGCGGCACTGGGACACTTGGAGCGACGGGCGCCGTTCGCAGCTCTTTGCTCTGGAACTCGATGACGTCGCACGCGGCACTCCGGTGAATCTCACCGCCGGCATCGGCGATGTGCCCGGCAAGCCATTCGGCGGTCCCGAAGACTATGTTTTTAGTCCCGACGGCGCGCAGGTGGTGTTCTCGGTGCGGACAACCGCGGGAGAGCCCTGGTCTACTAACTTCGATCTATACGAGGTCGCGGCCGAAGGGGGCACCCCGCTCAATTTGACCGCGGACAATCCTGCCTGGGATGGGAAGCCGGCGTTCTCGCCCGACGGCACGCAGCTCGCCTATGTCGCCACGGAGCGGCCGGGCTTCGAGGCCGATCGCTTTCACCTGGTGTTGTTGAACATGAAGTCCGGTGTGAAGCGCCCGTTGACTCGGAACTGGGATCGATCCATCCTGAGCTTCAGCTGGTCGCGCGACGGGAAGAGCCTGTTCGCCACCACCGATCACCTGGGTCAGCGACCACTATGGGCCATCGACGCCGCAACCGGCCGAGCCTCTGCCATAACCGGTTCCGGCGAAGTCGAAGCCTTCAGTGTCGGTAAACGCAAAGTCTTCTACGCCGCCAGCAATCTGGGCAGCCCGGCCGATCTGTACGCGGTGGGCTTCACCGGCGGCACGCCCACACCGCTCAGCCATTTGAACCAGTCCCTGCTCGCGCAGCGCAAGCTCGGCGAGTACGAGCAGTTCAGCTTCGCGGGCTGGAACAACGAGAACGTCTTCGGCTATGTCGTGAAGCCTCCCGACTTGAAACGCGACCAAAAATATCCGGTCGCGTTCGTAGTGCACGGTGGACCGCAGGGCAGCTTCGCCAATTCCTGGAATTGGCGCTGGAACGCGCAAACCTTCGCCGGCGCCGGCTTCGGCGTCATCATGATCGATTTCCACGGTTCCACCGGCTACGGACAAGCGTTCACGGATTCGATCAGCGGCGACTGGGGCGGCAAGCCGCTCGAGGATCTGAAGCTGGGGCTGGAGGCAGCCCTCAAGCAATTTCCCTGGCTGGACGGCGGTAACGTCTGCGCGCTCGGCGCTTCGTACGGCGGCTACATGATGAATTGGATCGCCGGCCAGTGGCCGGAACGATTCAAATGCATCGTCAGCCACGACGGCATCTTCGACAACCGCACCATGTACTACTCCACCGAGGAGCTCTGGTTCCCCGAATGGGAGAATGGCGGGCCCGAGTACCGCAACCCCGCGGGTTACGCCAAACACAATCCCATCGACTATGTGGCCAAGTGGAAGACGCCGACCCTGGTGATTCACGGCCGGCTCGACTACCGCGTCCCGGATTCCCAAGGCCTCAGCGTATTCACCGCCCTGCAGCGCCAGGGAATACCCAGCGAGCTTTTGTACTTCCCGAACGAAAATCACTGGGTATTGAAGCCGGCCGACAGCGTTCAGTGGTACGACACCGTGCTCGGCTGGTTGAACCGCTGGCTCAGGCCTCAGGCGCCGACGTCGCACACACCCGGTCCCAACCGCGCAGCAGGGCACTAAAAGCCAGGATTGCCGCAATGGACTACAGCTGTTAGCGAACTGCTTCTCATTATTGCGGCGCGACATGTGGAGGTGGGTAGCACGCCGCTGGCCGTGCGTCGGATAACGTAGCGCAATGCTCGCCGCCGCCGCCATACACCTTGTGTGGAAATGCCGCCGCAGGCGGGGGGATTAGGCGTGAACCATCATGACATTTCGAACTTTCGGCCCTCTCTTAAGGAACATTAGAAGGGCATTCGCCGAAGGGATGTCTTGGGCGGCGCGAGCAGGCATCGCCCTGCGTTTGGCGGCTTCGTTCGCGGCAGTCGTGATCCTCGCGGTCGCGGCCAACATGATTGCCCGCGAGACCGTGATGGTCATTCGCACGCTCACTCCTCAGACCGTCGGAACGCCGCCAACGCCCAAATTGCCGTCCGAGATCGCTACTGCGGCGGCCATACCGCCGCCTCTAAACGGCAACCGATTGATATCGGCTGTCGAACGTTACGAACAAGAAGGCCGTTCGCGCGCAGAAAGTGAATCGACCACGACCGGGTCCGGCTTTCTTGCCGCCAAAGAATCCTTGCAACAGGCCGCTCTCGATTTCAAGAGTGCATCGCCTCGAACATCCGCAGCTGCGCTCGCGATCACAAAGCGCGTCTCGGATTACATTGAGCGCGGGCGGGCGCTGGTGGATCTGGCCGATGAGCGGCGCAGAACCGATGCCGATTATCTTCGCAACACCAACGCAATTGCCGAAGACACCCAAAAGGCGTTGGACCACGCGTGGAAGATTTTTGGGCGTGTCGTGGCGAGGCAGTCACTCGTCGAAATGCGCGCGAATGTCGACTTGATTCGACAACATGCAGATTCGCTGTTGAGGGATGGCGGAGCGACCGGCGACGGCAGCAACGCACTCCTTGTTGCAGACGAGTCACGAATCTTGCGCCTGATCGACGCGAACGACTCGAGCCTCGCGAGATCGGAGGGAGCAGAGTGGGTAAAAACGGTCCGCGGGCAGGTACACCTGCTGGTGGCCCGGCGAGAATCGCTCGAGGACATGAATTCACGCTATTCGCAGGCTGAAAGACAATTCGTCCGAGGTCGGCGACTGCTTTCCGCCGATATTTCCGCCGCTTCCTCTGCACAGGCGGACGTGATACGGCATGCGCCCGCGACCGCGAGATTGCCGCCCGCACTACGCGCCCCCGTACAATTGGCGCCGCAGGGCGGGACGGCTTTCCAGGACGCCGCCGGTGAGCGCGCGGACCACGGTGCGCCGCGAGCAATGGCAATCGTCACCGCGCTTGTCATGTTCGTCATCTGTCTCATCTCTGTGTTCACGGTGCGCAGCGTCGTCATCCCGGTGAAGCGGCTGGTAAAAGCAGCGGGACTGCTGGCCCATGGTGAACCGATTGCCGCAGTGGCTCGCGGCGGGATACGCGAACTCGATCAATTGACCGGTGCGTTCAATGATATGGCGTCACAATTGCAGGCCTACCATGCCGCGCGGAAGGATCAGCAAAAGAGGCTGGAGGCCACGGTGATGGAGCGCACCCAAAAGCTGCAACGATTGTCGAGGGAAGATCCGTTGACCTCCCTGCCGAACCGTCGGCAACTGAATGTGCTGTTGAATGCTGCGATTGAACGCGCGTCCCGCGAGAAGCGCTACGTTGGCGTTTATTTCCTCGACATCGATAACTTCAAAAACATCAACGACACTCTCGGTCACGCGTTCGGCGACCGTGTACTGATGAGCGTCGCGAATCGCCTCGAGGAACTGATCGATGGGCTCGGATTCATCGCCCGTCTCGGCGGCGACGAATTCACCATGGTCTACGAGGACGCTGCATCCCTTGCCGTGATGCACGAATTTGGCGAGATGGTGTCTCGTGAGTTTCAGAAGTTGCTGGCGGTGGATGAACGGCAGCTGAGCATCAGTGTGAGTTTGGGCGTGAGCTTCTTCCCGCTGCATGGATCCGATGCCGACGGCCTGCTCCGCGCCGCCGACTCTGCGCTGTTTCGTGCCAAGGAATTGGGGCGCACTCAATTGGTCGTCTTTACCCCCGAACTCATCGCAAGTGCCGCGAGCCGGTTCGGCATCGAGCAGGGATTGCGGCGTGCGATTGAGAACTCAGAATTTGAACTCGCATACCAGCCGGAAATTAACCTCGCCACGGCGCAAACTGAAGTCTTGGAAGCGCTCCTGCGGTGGCGTTTGCCGGACGGTCGGATCGCCAAACCGGGCGAGTTTCTGTCTGTCGCAGAACAGTCCGGGCTGATCACGGAAATCAACTCCTGGGTAATGCGCACCGCGATGGCCGACGCGTCGCGGTGGTATCAGGCGGGCTGGCTCGACGTTCGCGTTGCGATCAATATTTCCCCGCGACAGCTGCTCGATCATCGCTTCGTGGAGAGTGTTCTCGCATTGCTGCAGGAATTCGCCCTGCCGGCCGAGTGCATCGAACTTGAATTGACAGAGATGGCGTTTCAAACCGGTTCCGCCACCGTCGCGGCGCTGCGCACTCTGCACTCCCATGGATTTGGCATTGCGCTCGACGATTTCGGTACAGGTTATTCCTCGCTCACCTCGCTGGAGAAGCTGCCGCTATCAAGAATAAAATTGGATCGCAGCTTGATCTCGGGGATCGACAGCAGTCCGCGCGCCGCCGCCATTGTCCGTGCGATCATCGATCTTTGCGACGGATTGCGGCTTCAGGTGACGGCCGAAGGAATTGAGCGGACCGCGCAGTTCAATTGGTTTTTGGTCAATCGCTCCATATCTTTGCAGGGATACCTCTTCTCCGACGCCGTGCCTTTCGGCGAAGTCCTGGCGTTGCGAGACGCGTTGGCTCACAAAGTGCACGATCTATTTTTGTCGGCGCCGCCCCCCGCGCTGCGGCAGGATTCGCGTAGCGTGTCCACCCCAGAGGAGAGCTGCGGCGACTCCCGTCAGCCAAAGGCTATAGCTCGATAGCTAAAGCAGACGTTGCCGAGCAAACGCTCTTCGGCGGCCAGCGCGGGGAAGCACCCGCTTCTCGACGGCGATTCGAGGCAGCTGTCAGGCGGCCACGAGTTGCGGCTGCGAGCGGCGCAGACGCCGGTATACCAGCAAGTACGCGCCGAGACATCCGGCGATGAAAACGATCATCACCATCATGACCTGCGAATATCCCCACTTCCAGCCGAGAAGCAGTCCCGCAATGAATGGACCTGCGCTTTGACCGAACCCCTGGGCCGCGGGCACCAGAGCAACGAATCGGCCGTCCCGGTCGATGCCGGACAAGGTGCCCAACTGGTACACCTGGGTCATCGACCAGACTTCGAAGAATACCAGCACACCGATCACGTAGCCCGCGGCGGTGAGGCTGACCGACCAGACAGAGAAAACTGCCAGCATCACCACCAGCGCCGCGAGCTGCGGGCGGTGCTGCCCCCAGCGCAAACTGAGCCGATAGGCGAATACCGAGCCGGTGAGACTGAACAGATTGCAGAGGGTGAGCGTATTGGCCACCGCCCGCGGCGACATTCCGATGGATGCGCCGATGCGCTCCGAATACGCCCAGAAGGCACTGGCGGCGACATTGAACAACACGATGGCAAACAGGCACCATGCTGCCAGCGACGTCGTCGCGACACCGATCGTCGCGCGGTGCGTGCCCTCCGCCGGCGCGTCCGGCGTGCACGCGGCCGCGATCCGCGGCACGCAGAACAGGATCGACAGCGGAATGACGAATACCGCGCTGAAAGCGAGATAAAGTCCCCGCAGGCCTACGCCCGCAATTATCGAAGGCACCGTCCACAGTTCCAGCGAATTCACGAGCACCAACACCACGATGAAGACGCTGAAGTGCCGGGCAGAACGGCGCGCCAGCGATAGGCATCCGATGCCGGCCGAATAGCAGACACCGCTGCCGAAGCCGGTCAGCAGCCGGACGGCCGCCATCGGCTCGAAGCTGTGTATGGCGGCGGTGGCTGCGTTGCCTGCGACCGACACGCTGATGCCGGCAACCATGAGCAATCTAAACCGGCCTGATTTTGCGAGCATGGAAACGAGCACCGAACCCAGCAGGAGACCGGCATTCTCGGCCGCGCCCACCCATCCGATCTGCCGGCTGCTGAAACCGTACAGGTCGGACAGCGCGCCGAGGATCAATGGCAACGCAAGGTAAACGCCATACGCCGCGACGCATGCGCACATGCAGGCCGCGACGGCCAGCGGCGTGTCCCATCGGACATTGCCGCTCGTGTCATTCATCGAGTGCGGCCTGCCGCTAGAATTCGCGCCGTACCTGCAGACCGATCGTGCGCGGCCTCACCACGAAGTACCTCGGCCGGCCTTCGAGTTCAGCGCCTTCCGGAATCAGATCGCCGATGATGCCGCGCTTGTCGAACAGGTTTTGCGCGAACACCGTCAATTCCCAGGGACCTTGGTCGACGCCCGAACGAAGATTCAGCGTATTGTACGAGCCCAGCGGACGGCCCACCGGCGGCGCGACGTTGTTGAACGAGGTCCGCGAGCCGGTGAATTCCCATTGGGCGCGGACGAAAGCGCTGCGCTCGCCCAAGGGCATGGTGTACTGGGCGGTCGCCGAACCGGACCATTTCGGCACGCCCGTGAGCGGCTGACCGACCACCGTGCGCGACTGCACCGTCGCCTCGGTGATCTTGGCATCTTCGTAGCCCGCCGCGAGATTCACGGTCAGGTGGTCGATGACAGCCATGTCCACTTCCGCTTCCATGCCCGTGCTGCGCGCGGCGCCCGAATTCGATACCACGTTGAACGTGCAGGGCAGGTATACCGACTGTTGTATGCCCTTCCAATCGATCCGGTATGCGGCCAGCCGGGATCGCACCCGGTTGTCGGCGAACGAGTTCTTGCTGCCGAGTTCGTAGCTCCACAGGGAATCGGATTTGAACGAATCACCGTTCTTGATGCCCAGGTTCGCCAGATCCTGGTCGCAAATCGAGGGCAGTTTCGAGTTGGTGCCGCCGATGCGAAAGCCCTTGGCGGCGGACGCATACAACATCTGATTCGCGGCAAACTGGTATTTGGCCGTGAAACGCGGCGCCGTGTTGTATTCACCGTGCTTGGAAAAGGTATCCGGCGGACCCGAGAAGCCGCCGTTCAACGGCCCATCGGCTGTGTACGCACCCTGGTGTTCCAAATAGGCGCGGCGCACGCCGGCGGTTACCTGGAATGCCTCGGTGACCTGGTAAGTGGCGTCGACGAACCAGGCGCGTTCGCGGTCGGTATTGGGGGTGTTCTGGGTGTATTCCAGATCCGTGCCGAGCGCACCTCCCGTCGCCGCATTCAGCCCCGGCGCATTGTAGATCTCGAAGAAACGCCGATCGGAACTCGAGTGAAAACCGCCCACGACGAATTGAAACGGCCCGCTTAGGGTGGATTCGTAGCGCGCTTCTTGTGTAAATGTCCTGGTATAGAGAATGTTCAGCAAAGGCGCGGGCACGTAGTAAGGAATGCCCCAGAAGACGATGGCGTTGATATCGCTGGTGTCCTCGTTGTCCAGGGCGCGGCGATAGAAGTAGGTGCCGGACGCCACGAATTTGCCGAACGAGACCTCCTGCTTGGCCGTCACTGCGGCGAAATCCCAATTGTCCTCGACCGTCTCCGGAACATCGAACTGCCGGGTCTGGGTGAAATAATCCGGCGAGTAGTCCGCCAGCGGGTAGCCGTTGGTTTTGGAGTGCTGGTACATAAATCTCGGAATGATGGTCAGTCCTTCCACGGCCTGCGGCGTAATGGCGAGGGCGGCGGAGAAGCCAGTGGTCTGCTCGCCGCCCACGTGATCCTTGCTGCCCACCGGTGCGCCACCCGGCGGATACGGCAGACTGGGCGAGCGCGGATCCTGCGGTCCGCCCCAGGTACGCGTATACAACCCCGGATCCCAGGAACTGAAAGCATTGAGGCGCAGACCCAGGTTATCCTTGATGAGAGGTATGTTGACCGTACCATCCGCGGAATAGCCGCCCCCACCATGATTGACCTGAGATCCTTCCGCCGTGACCCGGCCCGCGAAGCTCTGTGCATTCGGATCGCGTGTGACCAGACGCACCGTGCCGCCCATCGAACCGGCGCCGAACAGGGTGCCCTGAGGGCCCCGCAGCACTTCGATTCGGTCAACGTCGACCGCGCGCGGATCCAGCGACATGGGAATGGGGGTATCGTTGAGATAAAATGCCGTGGTGTTGTTGCCGGCGACCCCGCGTATGGCAATCGCGCGGGTGGAGGACACGCCGAAGGAGTTGCCGTTTCCTCCGGCGCCCGCGCCCGTGCCCACTGCGAGGTTGGGAATCGAGCCGACGTAATCGTCGAAACTCTTGGCGCCGAAATTCTCGAGGGTGGCGCCGGTGATCGCGCTCATGGAAATGGGCACATCCTGCAGCTTTTCGGCGCGCCGCGTCGCGGTAACCACGACCTCCTCCAGCGCATCGGACGGCGACACGATTTGCGCCCATGCTGACGCCGCGTTAAGAACGAGCAAGCCCGCCAATGCAATCTTCGAATATTGTGTTATTTGCATGAGATTCCCCCCTTCGACGAGATGGGCCAAATGTAACAGGCATGATCACGTGAGTAAATCATGATCACACCTGATAAATTCGGTCACAGCAGGCAATTGTACCGATGTGATCAAAAAATCGTATTATGATCACCCTAGGACTGCACAGTTTCGGAGCACGTCGTGACAACAGCAAGCCCTCGAACGCGTGAATCCCGCGGCGGATATCGGATCGGCATCGATACCGGCGGCACTTTCACCGACGTCGTCGTGGGAGATTCCTCAGGCATCCTGAGCGTCGGCAAGGCGCTGACCACCCGCGAGCGCATATCGCGCGGCATTCTGGAAGGACTCGGTATTGCCGCCGCGCCGTTGGGTACGGATGCAGGTGCCCTTTTGCGGCAGACTGCGGTCTTCATCTACGGCTCCACGCGCGCCACGAATGCCATTCTCGAAGGCAAGATCGCCAGGACGGCCCTGCTCGTGACACACGGGTTCCCGGACATTCTCGTACGCCGCGAAGGCGGCAAGACCAATCCCTGGGACTACACCGCCGACTATCCGGAACCCTACGTTCCGCGCCAGCTCACCTTCGAGGTTCACGGACGCATCACCGCCGAAGGTAATGAGCTCGTGCCCCTCGATGAATCAGCCGCCACGGCACTCATGCACCGTCTGCGTGCCCTGCGCGTGGAGGCCGTGGCGGTGTGCTTCCTCTGGTCGATCGCCAATCCCGATCACGAACTGGCCGTCGGCCGTCTCATCGAGCGCGAACTGCCGGGCATCCCTTATACGCTGTCCCACCAGGTCAATCCCATCGTGCGCGAATACCGCCGCGCCTCCTCCGCCGCCATCGACGCCTCGCTCAAGCCGCTGATGCAGCAGCACTTGCGCGAAATGGAAACGGACCTGCGCGCCGCCGGACTCGCCGGAGAGCTGCTTCCGGCGATCTCGCTCGGGGGCGTCATGCACATCGACGGCGTCATCGAGCGGCCCATCCACATGGTACGGTCCGGGCCGTCGCTGGCGCCCATCCTCGGACAGGTCATCGGCGCCGCCGAAACCGGCGCCACCGACGTCATCGTCTGCGACACCGGCGGCACCAGCTTCGATGTCAGCCTGGTGCGCGATGGCCGCCCGGTGTTCGGCCGCGACACCTGGCTGGGCGCCCGTTATACCGGGCATCTCACCGGCCTATCGTCCGTCGATGCACGCAGCATCGGCTCCGGCGGCGGTTCCATCGCCCGCGTGGATTCCGGTGGCCTGCTGTGCGTTGGCCCGGAAAGCGCCGGCGCCGACCCGGGCCCCGCGTGTTACGGACGGGGCGGAACGCACGCCACGGTGACCGATGCGGCGCTGCTGCTCGGCTATCTGGATGCCGCGTATTTCAACGGCGGCCGCATGCGGCTCGATACCGGCGCTGCGGGCGCGGTGGTGGGCCGGATTGCCGCGCAGCTCGGCAAATCGGCTGAAGATACCGCCGCCGGCATTCTCGTGGTCGCCAGCGAGCACATGGTGGAGGCGATCAAGGAGATCACGATCAACGAGGGTGTTGATCCGCGCGACAGCCTGCTGCTGGCCGGGGGCGGCGCAGCCGGGCTCAACATCGTGCCGATCGCGCGTGAACTGGGTTGCACGCGAGTGTTGCTGCCGCGCATGGCCGGCGCATTGAGCGCCTGCGGCGCGCAATACACCGACATCGTCACCGAATTCGCGTTGAGTCATGTGACAGCCTCCGGCCACTTCGACTATGCGGGCGTCAATCGTCTAATCCTCGGATTGGGCACTTCCGCCGAGGACTTCAAGCAGAGTCTGCGCACACGCGGCATCACGCGCTTTCGCACCGATTACTTCGTCGAAGCCCGTTACCGATATCAAGTGTGGGAGCTGGAAGTGCCGCTGCCCGAAGGGCGCATCGCGGGCCCCGAGCAGCTTCGATGGGTCGTCGAGGCGTTCCATCGGGCACACGAAAGCATTTTCGCCGTCTCCGAGACGGATCAGGAAATCGAGTTCATTCAGTGGAAGGGCCGCGTGACCGGCGAGTTGGACCGTCCACCTCTGACCCCGATCGCGACCGCGATCGCGACCGCGACCGCGCCCCCGCCCGATGGGCACGGCAAGGCTTATTTCCAGTCCACGGGTCCCGTCGAGATACCGCGCTACCGCGGCGCTGCTTTGACGCCGGGCATGCGTGTCGAGGGCCCGGCGCTCGTCGTGGAGCCCACGACCACGATCGTGCTGTATCCCGGCAGCGTCGCCACGGTGACGCCGTTCAACAATTACATGGTCAATGTCTAGCGCGAGGACAGTGAATGTCAACCCAACGCAAGCCTCTGGATCAAGTAGTCATCGCGGTTTTGGCCAATCGCCTCGATTCCATAGTGCGCGAAATGACCAACACCCTGTTTCGCACCGGACGTTCGGCGATCTTGAATACGGCGAAGGATTTTTCATGCTCCATTGTCACGGCCGACAATCAATTGCTGTCGTCGGCCGACGGACTGCCGATTCATGTGCTGGGCGGTGGACGTCAAACGCAGTCCATGCAGGAGTTTCACCCCGACCTCGCAGCCGGTGATGCGTTCCTGCACAACGACCCATACCTCGGCAACACGCATACCGCGGATCACACCATCCTGGTGCCCGTATTCGTCGATGGTGTGCGTCTGTTCACGGTGGCGGCGAAGGCGCATCAGGCCGATTGCGGCAACTCGGATCCGTCCACCTACATGCCCTTCGCCAAGGATGTATATCAGGAAGGCGGCCTGAACTTTCCCTGTGTGCGAATTCAGCGCGATTACAAGGACGTGCAGGACATCATTCGGATGTGCCGTCGTCGCATCCGCGTGCCGGAGGTATGGTACGGCGACTATCTCGCCGCGCTGGGCGCCGCGCGCATCGGCGAGCGTCGGCTCAAGGCTCTGGTGGAGCGCTACGGCGCCGACACCATCGCCGAGTTCGTGCACGAATGGCTGGACTATTCGGAGCGGCGGATGGCGCACGCGATACGCGCCCTCCCCGCCGGCCGGCTCACCGCCGAAGGCCGGCACGACACGCTGCCGGGACTCCCCGATGGTGTCCCCGTGAAAGTCATCATCGAGGTGAAACCCGCCGAGGGCATCGTCGAGGTGGACCTGCGCGAGAATATCGATTGCGTGCCCGTGGGTGTGAACCTGTCGCAGACTTGCGCCACTGCAGGCGCGTTGATCGGCGTGCTCAATTGCATCGATCCGGGCGTGCCGCGCAACGAGGGCAGCTTCCGCCGCATCCGCATCCTGCTGCGCGAGAATTGTGTCGTGGGAATCCCGCGCTTTCCGGCCTGCACCTCGATGGCCACCTCGAACGTCACCAATCGCCTGATCAACGCGACGCAGCGCGCATTCAGCATGCTCGGGGACGGGCACGGCCTCGCGGAAGGTGCTGCATCGATGGGCGCAGGCTTCGGCGTGGTCTCGGGCAATGACCGGCGGCACGGCGGCGCGCCGTTTGTAAACCAACTCGTCATCGGCAACAACGGCGGACCCGGCTCGCCTGTATGCGACGGATGGGTCACCTATTGCATGCCCGACGCGGCCGCCTCGGTCATGGTCGACAGCGTCGAAATCATCGAGCAGAAATATCCGCTGCTCATCCGGTCCCTGCGCCTGGTGCAGGACAGCGGCGGCGCGGGGCGTCATCGCGGCGGTCCCGCCGGAGAGATTACCTACGGTCCGCTGCACGATCCAATGACGGTCGCCTACTTCGCCGAGATGCACGAGGATCCGCCACAGGGTACGCACGGCGGCCGGCCGGGCAGCGCCTCGGCGGTCTACAAGGTGCGGCGCGATGGCGGCGAAGAACCACTCCCGCCCATCGGCCTGGTCGAGTTGCAGCCGGGCGAATGCATCCGCGGCTTAGAGGCGGGCGGCGGCGGGTATGGCAATCCGCTGACGCGAGATCCAGAACGCGTGCGGCATGACGTCACGGAAGGATGGGTGAGCCTCGAGCAGGCTCAGAATGTGTATGGCGTCCTGCTGAGCGGCGCGCTGACCGACGCGAACCTGCGCGTGGACGCGGCGGCCACCGCGGCACAGCGCCGCGATCTCGCTCGGCCGTGAACGACGCGCCCGCAGCCGGCCTGAAGAAGTCGCTCAAGCGCCGACATTTGTTCACGCTCGGCGTCGGCACCATCGTCGGCGTCGCCTGGCTGATGGTGTTGGGCAGCGTGCTCGGCACCGCGGGCCCGGTCGGGGCGGCCGTCGGCTTCATCATCGGCGCCGGCGCCATGATTCCCATCGGCCTGTGCTACGCCGAACTCACCGGCGCGCTGCCGCATGCCGGCGGCGAAGTGGTATACGCCTACGACTTGTTCGGCATCCGCTGGGCGTACTTTGCAGGTCTATGCCTGACCTTCATTTACGTCATCAACTGCGTGTTTTTCGCCGTGTCGGTGGGCTGGCTCCTGAACGAGATGATTCCCGGAATCCAGGGACCGACGCTGTACTCTGCACTCGGCGCTGAGGTGCACCTGGGAGACATCCTCATCGGCGCGGTAGGCTCAACTGTGCTTCTGGCGGCGCACTGGCGCGGCGCGCGCGACGCGGCGCGTCTGCAGGATATCGCCACTTACACGCTGCTGGGCGCTACCATTATCTTCGTAGCTCTCGGCATCGCACACGGCCACGCAGCGAATCTCGAACCCATGTTCGCTCCCTCGGATTGGGCCTGGGGGTATGGTGGGGTGTTCGCGGCGCTCGCCGTCACGCCGTACTTCTTCGGCGGATTCAACACCATCCCGCAAGCCGTATCCGAGCTTGAAGACCCGCGCGATCGCCGCCGCATCGCAGGAGTCCTTGCGGGCTGCATTCTGACCTCGCTGCTCTTCTATTGCCTGGTCCTGGTGGCGGTCTCCATGGCACTGCCGCGCCAGCAGCTGCTCGCCGCCGAACTTCCCGTCGCCCAGGCATTCCGCGTCGTCTTCGGCGCAGGCTGGGTGGCCAATCTCGTGCTGGCGGCCGGGCTTCTCGGACTCGTTGCCGTCTGGAACGCGTTGTTCTTTGCCGCTACACGCGTGCTGTACGCACTCGGCCGCAGCCATTTGCTGCCCTCCTCATTGGGTCGTTTGGGCGCCGGCGGCGTCGCTCCGACACGCGCCATCCTGGTCGTCACACTCGCCAGCATGGTCGGACTGTTCCTGGGTAAAGGCGTGCTGCTGCCCGTGGTCAACGTGACCTCGACGCTGTTCGCCGTCATGTACGCCATTGTCTGTTTCGGGGTCTTGCGTCATCGTCGCGCCGCCCGGGTGCCCGGGGCCTACAGGGTCCCGGGCGGCATCGGCGTTGTATGGACGGCTGCGCTGTTTTCGCTCTACCTGATCGGCCTGTCCCTGCTGCAGCAGTACAGGGACGCCGGCAGCCGTCTGCCGCCCGAATGGTTGCTGCTGCTCGGTTTCTGCGTGGTGGGCTGGATTTCCTGGGTCTCGGCCCGCGGCTCACGCGGCGCGCTGAGCGAGGCCGAGCGCAGGCACATCATTTTCGAGGAAGACTGACCGCCCGGTACGGTCGTTCGAGACTCGACTTGATTTGATCACGATGACATACTTTGATCACAGTTTGGGACAAGGGAGTTCTACCATGACTGATCTCACCTGGCGCTACGCCGACACATTCGAATACATGGATCGGACGCGCGCCGGTTTTACGCCCGCAATGATCTGCGTGGCGGTCAACGGCGGCATTCAGGGGAAGGAGACGCACGGCGCGCTCCCCGAGACAGCGGATGAAATCGCGAATTCCGTGGCCGCGGCACATGAGGCCGGCGCCAGCATGGTCCACGTGCATGCGCGCGACTCGCGCAACTTCACCCAGGGCGCGCGCCGCGCCGACGAATGGCATGAGGTAAATTCCAAGATCCGCTCGCTCTGCCCCGACATCATCGTCAACAACACCACGGGCGGGGACCTGACCATGAGCATGGATGAGCGGTTGTCGTGTCTGGACGCCGGGCCCGACGTCGCATCTCTCAATCTTACCCCTGACATGAGCCGATTCACCATGAAGGCGCGGCCTGCACCCATGCCGCACCCTCGCGAGGAAATGCAGGTCGACGCCTGCATTCCCTTCACCTACGGCATCGTCGAGCGGTTCGCGTCGGAAATGCTCAAGCGCGGCATCAAGCCGGAGATGGAGACCTATCACACCGGCGGTGCATGGGTGATGCGCGACTTGATCGAGCGCAAGCTGGTCGAGCCGCCCTATCTCATTCAAACCGTCATGGGTGCACAGACCGCCAGCTATCCGACGCCCGAGCACGTGATTCAACTGTTGCGCGAGCTGCCCGACCGAAGCGTGTGGTTGTGTTCGGGAATAGGGCCGTTTCAGCTGCCTCTGACCACGCTCGCGCTGCTCATGGGCGGGCATGCCCGCGTCGGTCTCGAAGACAATTTGTACTATGCGCGTGGCCGAAAGTTCCTCGACAACGCGGAAGCCGTGCGCCGGGTCGTACGCATCGCCGGCGAGCTGAACCGCAAGATCGCGACCCCCGCCGAGACGCGTGCACTGCTGGGTCTTCCGCCCAAATCGAAAACCGGAGAATCGAACAGGAAATCAACATGAATACTGCGCTGAAGGAACGACCTGAACTGGACGGCGCGCTGGCCGCCGCAGAGGCGCGTTACGCCGCAGCCAATCCGAAAAGCCGCGCCCAGCATGAACGCGCGGCAGCGGTACTGCCGGCCGGGCATTCGCGGCAGACGTTGTATTACGCGCCCTTCCCGTTGGCCATCGCGAGCGGCAAGGGCTGCCGCATCATCGATGTCGACGGTCATGAATACCTCAATCTGGTCGGCGATTATGCGGCAGGATTATTCGGCCAGGGATGCGAGGCGTTGCAGCGGGCGGCGCTCGGAGCCATGCAGGCTGGAATCTCCCTGAGCGGCCCGAACACTTACGAGGTCGAATTCGCCGAATACATCTCCAAGCGCATTCCCTCCATGGAGCAATTGCGCTTTTGCAATTCCGGCTCCGAGGCGTGCCTGTTCGCCACTCTCGTTGCGCGACACGCGACCGGCAAACCGAAGATCCTGGTATTCAACGGCTGCTATCACGGCGGCTTCATGATCTACGGCGCGGTCGACCCAGCCCTGAGCGTGCCCTTTCCCCTAGTCAAGGCCCGCTACAACGACATCGAAGGAACGCGCGCCATTCTACGCGCGAATGCCACCGACATTGCCGCGGTGCTGGTGGAACCCATGATGGGCTCCGGCGGCGCCATTCCCGCGAGCGCTGATTTCCTCCACATGTTGCGCGAGGAAACTCGCCGGCTTGGCGTAGTACTGATATTCGACGAGGTGATGACCGCGCGTGTGGCCCCGGGCGGCGTGCAGGGCCTGCGCGGCATCCGCCCCGACATGACCACGCTCGGGAAATTCTGGGGCGGCGGGTTCGCGTTCGGCGCCTTCGGCGGGTCCCGCGAATTGATGCGCCATCTCGACATTCGCAGCGGCGGCGTGCTGTCACAGGCCGGCACCTTCAACAACAATGTCGTCACCATGGCGACCGGGCTGGTGGGCGCCCGCGACGTGTATTCGCCGGAGGCCTGCATCCGGCTCAATGCCTTGGGCGATCGCCTGCGCGACCGGCTCAATGAACTGGGCCGCTCGCTGAATCTGAGATTTCAGGCCACCGGCATCGGCGCCGTGATGAATACTCACTGGAACAGCGGTCCGATGACCGAGCCCGGCGTCGTGGTTTCGGTGACCGCAACTGTGCGCCGGCTGTTCCAGCTGGAGATGCTCGAGCGCGGTTACTACGTGGCCCAACGCGGCATGATCAACCTATCGCTGCCGATGCAGGAAGGCGATCTCGACAGCTTCGTAGCCGCCGTTCGCGACTACCTGACTCGGCATGCACCGCAGCTGGGCGCATGAGCGTCCGGCGGGCTCATCCCGCGGTGATGGGCAGGCTTTCCCAGTAACCCGGCATCTTTTCGAGAACGGCAAGGTCGCGGCGCATGGCATCCTCCGCCGCTTCCGGATCGCGCGCTTGGAAGGCCGCCAGCAGCCGTTCGTGATTGTCGAGTCCGACGCGCCGCGTGCCGGCGGTCCTGGTGAGCAACGACACCGTGCTCGCGACCAGCGGTGCCATCCGCAGCCATAGCATCTGGATCAGCGGCACCAGAACCGGGTTGTCGGCGATCCGGTAAATTTCGAAATGGAAGGCCATGTTCAAAGCGGTAAAGGTGTTCAAATCCCCGTTTGATATGCTTTTCTCAATTCCACTCTGCACGGCGCGCAAGTGCTCGATCTGCACCAACGTGATGTTGCGCGCGGCGAGCGCCGCGGCCTTGCCCTCGAGTTGCTGCCGCAATTCGATGATCTGTTCCACCTGGCGCCGGTTCAACGTCGGAACGCGCGCGGAACGGTTCGGCAGGCCTTCGAAGGCGCCTTCCGAGGTGAGGCGCCTCAGCGCTTCACGCACCGGCATCTCGCCGATGGACAGTTCCTTGGCGAGCGAGCGCAGCGTGATCACCTCGCCGGGGCGAAATTTCCCGGCGAGCACTGCTTCCTTCAAGGTGGCGTAGGCCCGGCTGTGAGCGGCTTCGCCCGGACCTTGACGATCGGACGCGTGAATGGCCAAGGAGCGCCGCGGCGCTTTGGCGCGCGCCTTGTTCGCCACCGCCGCCCGTTTCATTCTGCTCGTCGGCATGAGAATCCGCCGTCCTGTCGCCCCGATTGCAGCAAGCCTATGCCGTTGTACGCTCTACGCGCAAGCTTTACTAAAAAGCGGCGCTCATAGTTATGATCATCTTTTGTTGATATGATCACGACATGGGGATCGACTTTCCGCACAGCGCCCGTGTGGTGATCATCGGTGGAGGCATCGGCGGCTGCAGCGCGGCCTATCACCTCGCCGCCATGGGAGTAAGCGAGGTCGTTCTGCTGGAGCGCTCCACGCTCAGCTCGGGCACCACCTGGCATTCCACCGGCAACATGGAGACCTACCGCGCCGATCCGCTAATCTACGAAATGGTGCGCTATGCTGCGCGAACTTATCCACGCCTCGCTGAGGAAACCGGCCGCGACATAGGCTGGCGCAACGTCGGCCGGGTGCACTATACGGACCGCGAAGATCGCTGGGCCGTGATGCGGACGCTGCCCGAACTGGGCCGCGCACGCAGCATCGAGCTGCAATTGCTGTCCGCAGCGGGTGTTCAAGAACGCCTGCCCATCATCGACCCGAGCGAACTTGTCGGCGGCGTGTGGATACCCAGCGACGCGCGCGTCAATGCCACAGACGCCGTGCAAGCCTTTGCGGCGGGGGCACGCGCCAGGGGTGTGAGGATATTCCAGGATACCCCGGTCATCGGCCTTGAAGTGCGGGGCGGGGCGGTGCACGCCGTGACGACCGTGGCAGGCAGGATCGACTGCGACATCGTGGTGCTCGCAGCAGGTCTGTGGTCGCGCGGCATCGCCGCCACCTGCGGTGCGCCGCTGCCGATGCACGCGCTCGAGCACCAATACATCATCACGAAGCCGCATGGCATGCCCCGCGACCTGCCGCTGTTCCTCTCCTACGACGATCAGCTTTATGGACGCGAGGAGGTGGGAGGCCTGATGATCGGCAGCCTGGATGAGAACGCGATCGGACTGTCGGCGGCGGACTTGCCGCAGAATTTCTCGTTCGCGCTTCTAAATGAGCGCTGGGATCAGTTCGAGCCCTACATGAACACCGCGATGCGCCGCTTTCCATTGCTGCGCGACGCGCAGATCAAAATGCTGCTCAACGGCCCGGAAAGTTTCACCCCGGATGGCCAGATGCTGTTGGGGCCGGTGCCCGGTGCCACCGGATTGTTCGCGGCCTGTGCGTTCAACTCCAACGGCATTGCGCTCGCGCCCGCGGCCGGCCGCTTCGTCGCCGAATGGATTGTCGAGGGTGAGCCGAGCGAAGACGTCGCACCGCTGGACGTGCGCCGCTTCTCACCGGTGCAGTCGGCCGAAAGCTATCTGCGCGAGCGCATCACCGAGATTCCTAGCTTTCACTGCCGAATTCACGCGCCGGACAGCGACTATCGCACGGCGCGCGACATTCGCCGCTCGCCGCTCCATCAACAGACAGCCGATGCGGGCGCCCGTTTCGTTGCGGTCAACGGTTGGGAGCGGCCGGCTTGGTATGCGCGCCGCGAGAATTCGAACTTCATCGGGTCGGTCGCGGAGGAGGTCCGTGCCGCTGCGGAGCAGGTACTGTTGGTGGACCGCTCCACGGACGTCAAAATTTCCTGCGCAGCGGGCCCGCGAACGCTGAATTCGAGCGAGGCGTATCTGCGGCCTCTGGCAGGCGCCCGCAACCAAATTGAGGCATTGGTGCGCGAGTTGTCCTGGCACAGTTCCTGCCGGTTGGTTACTGCGGGGCCCGATCAGGAATCGCGATTGACCGAATGGTTGCGTCTTCGGTCCGCGGCGGCGGATACAGGCACGATAGACCGTCCCGTCGACCTGACGAACAGCTATGCGCTGCTCGAGCTGCACGGTCCCGCACGCTCAGCGATGCTGTCGGAACTGGCTTCAGCCGGCCAGGACACCGATGTGTCGATCTTTCACGATGCCGCGAGCGATTCCATCTTGCTGCTAATCCCGAGCGGCCGCGCCGCCCATTGGTGGCGGCAATTGGTCTCGGCGGGCGCGCGCTTCGGCCTGCGTGTCGGCGGGCATTTCGCACAGGAAGCGCTGCGCATCCGGCGCGGGATCCCTGGTTTTGGCTGCGAAGCCACGCCGGCGCGTCAGGTGCATGAAGTCGGCTTCGGTCCGCCTGGCAATTTGCCCCCGCCCACCCATGCTGCGCGCCGGCTGATCGCATTGGAAAGCGACATGCCCTTTCACGAATTCGGCTCCCGCGAAGTGGTGATCTGGGGCGCAGATGTGGTCGGTGAGTTGACCTCCCGCGTTCGGCTACCTGGCTGGCCGAGCACTCTCGCTCTCGGGCTCATCGATCCCAAGCGTTGGCACCGCGGCGCATCCGGTCAGCTCGAAACCGTCGCCGGCGGCAAGCGCTGGCCCCTGGAAATTCGCGAGACCGCTTGGACAATCGCCGTTGCTGCGCGAAGCAATGCCCTATAGTCATCTGCGCGATGCGCCACTGTTGCGCGCGATGGGCGCGCCGGGATTTCTGCTCGGCGATCTGCCGGGCACGTCGCGCTTGCTCGCCTGCATTCGCGCGTTGTACGCCATCGCGCAATTGAGCGGCGAACTCCGGAAAATCTCCAAATGACCCGGGACGTGTATGCCGGCGATGAGTCGCCGACGGGCGACCGAGACGTGGCAAACGACAACCGAACGTCGCGCCTCAATATCGCGGCGGATGATGCTCCCGAGGTTTTACACCGGGTCGCCGCCGTTCTTACGGCGTTGAACGCTTCTCCAGAATACTTCCTGCTCGAAAGGACCGCGGAGGAAACATTACGCATCGAAGTCCACCTACGCGGGGCTTCCGACCTCGCCATCGACATGCTTCGCCGAAAATTGATGCAGCTTACCTGTGTAGCGGCGGTGGCCGTGCAACATATCTACTAGGCCGGCTCGAAGCCTCTAACTCAGGCAGCTACAACCACGACATGTGTCTCAAGGTTCCACCGCCCGCCACGCCGCCGGGTAATTGGCGCCGAGCTGCATGATCCGCTGCAGCAGATCGTTGTAGCTCATGCCGCCGGTGAGCGCGGACTGCGCGAAGTCCTCGGCCGCGGAAATATTCGGGTTGGCATTCGCTTCCAGCACGAATAATTCGCCGTCGGCCCGCAGGCGAAAATCCATGCGCGCGTAGCCGGTCAAATGCAGTGCGCGAAAAATGCGCTTCGACAACTGTTCCAGCCGCGCCACCGTGCCGTCAGGCAGATTCTCCGCCGCGGCCGTCGTGATGCCATACTTCTGCTGATAGCTTCGATCCCACTTCACCTTGCGCGTGGCGATCGCAGGTAGATTTTCCGGCAACGAGCCGAAAGTCATTTCCCACACCGGCAGCACCTTGAGCCGGTCATTGCCCATGACTCCGACGTAAAGTTCGCGCCCCTCGATGTACTCCTCGACCAGCGCGTCCGAATGGGTCTGTTCATGTATGAAGGCAATACGTTCCGACAATTGCTTTTCGTCCGCCACCACCGAGGCATGCGCGATGCCGAGCGACGCGTCTTCGGTCGAGGACTTGACGAATAAGGGGAATCGCAGCTTCTTCGGAATGCGCGGCTTCTTACTGCGGGCGAACACCATGAACTGCGGCGTGGGGATTCGATGATACGAGAGCAGCTGCTTGGACAAGACCTTGTCGCGCGACAGCAGCATGCCGCGCGGATTGCAGCCCGTGTAGGGCTGGTGCATCAGCTCCAGAAACGCCACCACATGCTGATCGTAGGTGACGATGCCGTCGAATTCTTCCAGCAGATTGAACACCACGTGCGGCTTCCAGTCGATAATTGCACGGCGCAATTCCGACAGGCTGTCGCTTAAGCCAAGGGGCACGACTTCGTGGCCTTCGGCCTTCAGGTGCGAAATGACGTCGTACTCGGTGCGCCACTCGTCGATCTCTTTCTCGGTGGAACCCTTCAGAGAATCCGGCGGCACCAGCGTCGAATGCACCAATACCAGCGCCCGCACTCTCCTCATAGAGAAACCCGCGGCAATTGCCGCTCTTCATGGGATTCGGCCAGCCGTCCGATCACCCACAGCAAGTGCGACTTGAGTTCCCGCTGCGGTCCGCGCACATATAGAGTCAGGGCTTCACAGCGCTCGATCATCAAGCGCAACACCTGATGCACCAGATACTCGCTGAACGCTCCCGAGCGCTGGATCCGCTGACGCAGCGGCTGGCGAAACTCCCGCAGCAGCGTCGCCGCCTTCAGCGGCGTCCGCCCTCTTGGGACTGGGGTAAACACCTTGAGCAGCAATTCGTCGGCACCGGAACGGCGCGGCAAACGATAGTGCGCCAGTTTCTGCTCATAGTGCTGCCGCAGCGTGCGGGTCTCATGCTTGACATTTTCAATGGTGCTGCGGTCCGAGACCGCCGCTTTGACGGGGCCGATGTCCTTCGCCAATGCATCGATGAATTCCAGTTTTCCATAGGCGGGCCAGCCTAAATACTGTCGCCGCCAGGGCGAGTTCGGCTTCAGCCAAACCGCAAAAGTCTCGGCGAAGTCCTCGGTGGGATGGGCCTGGGCGTACCACGCGCCCAGATGCTGAACGAATCGGCGGCTTCCCGGTCGCGGACGATAGGCGTCCGGATACGGCAGTGAGGCCGGCCCGAACACTTGACGCCACTGGCTGCGGCGCCTCAGACGATAGGCAGAATCGATTGCGTGTCCGGCCTCGTGGCGCAGGATGCGCATCAACCAATTGCGATTGCCGCCCTCCACTTCCCGCATGTAGCGCCGCTCGAGGCTCATGAGCCGCCGGTGCACCAGGTAGAAGGGAATGGCAATGCCGGGTATCCCATCGGGCGAGAACCACTCCTGCGCCAACCAGCAATGCGGCCGAAAGCGTATCCCCTTGAGCTCGAGCTCGCGGTACAGACGCCGGATACCCTGCTCCACCTCCGTGCCCCGGATCGAGAGTTTCAGGTCGCAAAAACGCAGCTCGAGTATTTGGTCGTCCGACAACGCTTCCCACATATAACGCGGCTTGCGTTCCCGGGCGGCCGGCCGATTTCGGATTTGCGACGCCTTACGGGGTGAGGTCAAGTTCACGGGCGCGGCTCGAGTTCTTCGGCCATGGCATCCTCCTCCGCCTCTGTCATGGACAATATCGAGGCACCGGCGAACAGGGCTCCGGGCGCCGCCGCGCCGGGCGCCGCCGCGCGCCGGCCGTCGAGGCCCGCAAAATCGAACAGCTGGGGATCCGCGAGCTGCGAGCCCGCGACATTGCCTATACTCGAAAAGATCGATTCGATCCGTCCTGGAAACTTCAGCTCCCAGTCGCGCAGCATGTTCTTTACCACCAGCCGCTGCATATTGGTTTGCGAGCCGCACAGCGTGCACGGAATGATGGGAAATTCGCGCGCGGCGGCATAGCGTGAGATCAACGACTCGGCTACATAGGCGAGCGGCCGGATAACGATGTGCCGCCGATCTTCGCTGAGCAGTTTCGGCGGCATGGCCTTCAAGCGCCCACCGAAGAACATATTGAGAAACAAGGTCTCGACGATGTCGTCGCGATGATGACCCAGCGCAATTTTGGTGATGCCGTTTTCTGTGGCGAATCGATACAGTGCGCCGCGGCGCAGCCGCGAGCAGAGCCCGCACATGGTCTTCCCCGGAGCAATGACCCGCTTCACCACGGCATAGGTGTTCTGCTCGATGATGCGGTATCGAACGCCTAATTTCTCGAGGTAGTCCGGCAACACATGGGCCGGAAAGTTGGGCTGCTTCTGATCGAGATTGACCGCGGTGATCTCGAAACTCACCGGCGCGCTGCGCTGCAAGCTCAGCAGCATGTCGAGCAAGGTATAGGAGTCCTTGCCGCCGGACAGGCACACCATGACGTGATCGCCGTCGGCGATCATTTTGAAATCGCCGATGGCCTTGCCTACCGACCCGCGCAGTTGCGCCGCAAGCTTCTTGAAATTGTTCGACGGCTGCTTCACCGAAACGTTATGAGTCACTGTCAAGGAGCCTCGAGATACTTCGATTCCAGGTAGCGCAGGTACGCCGCCGCAGTCAGCGGCTTGCCCGTGGCCTGCTTGATCAGCTCCTGCACCGGCAACCGCGCACCCACGCCGTGCACATTGTCCCGCAGCCAATCCATCACGCCGCCGAATTGGCCGGTCGCGATTTCCTCATCCAGCGAGGGCCGCGCCGCACGCATCGCCTCGTTGAGCTGTCCGGCGATGACCGCACCCAATACATACGATGGGAAATAGCCGAAATGACCCACCGCCCAATGAATGTCCTGCAGGCAGCCGTCGACGTCATTCGTCGGGCGAATATTCAGGCGTTGCTCCAAGTTCGCATTCCACGCCTCCGGCAAATCGGCCACCGGCAGTGAACCTTCCAAGATCTTTTTCTCGAGCTCGTAGCGCAGCATGATGTGCACGGGATAGGTCAGCTCATCGGCATCCATGCGGACGGTACTGCGGCGCACGCGGGTCAAATGACGGTATAAATTGGCCTCGTCCCATTCCGGGCCGCTCACCTGCAAGTACTTCTCCATCAGCGGCCGCAAATACTTCACGAACGAGCGGCTGCGGCACAGATTCATTTCAAACAGCAGCGACTGGCTCTCTTCGAGTGCAAGTCCCCGATCGCGTCCCACCGGCTGATCGCGCCACTCGGCCGGCAATCCTAAGTCGTACATGGCGTGCCCGGTCTCGTGCACCGCGCCCAGCAGTCCGGAGAACGGATCGTTCAAATCGAAACGCGTGGTCACTCGAATGTCGCCGGGCACACCCTCCGTGAACGGATGCTCGCTCTCGTCGAGACGGCCGCGGTCAAAGGGGAACCCCAGAGCCTTCAGCACCTCGACGGACAGTGAGCGCTGACGCGCCACGGTGAATTTACCCACCAGCGGCACGGGCGCATGCGCCGCCTGCACCTCGATCGCCTGATTAATGAGGCCGGGCAGTTTGCGCGATAGCGCCTTGAAAATGGTGTCGACGTCCGCCGTCGAAATGCCCGGCGTAAATCCGTCCACCAAAGCGTCGTAAGGCGCGAGTCCCCGCGCCTGTCCGAGCAGCGCCGCCTTGTCGCGCACCAGGTGCACTACTTCTTCCAGATGCGGCGCCAGCAATTTAAAGTCATTGGCCTTCTTGGCCTCGACCCAGAACACCTCGGCACGTGCGGTGGCCTTCGCCAGACGTGCGATCAGCGATGGCGGCGTGGCAATCGCTTGGTCGCGCTGGCGGCGCATCTCATGCAGATTGGCGAGCGGCCAATCCTCCAACTGCGAGGCCCCCGCCTCGGCGCGTTCCAGCAGGCGAGCGACCTTGGGAGTAGTGAGCAGGGCATGGTGCTCGGTCTCGAGCGCCGCCAGCTGCTCGCCGCGCACGTCGGCACTGCCGCGCGGCATCATCACCGCCGCGTCCCAGCGCAGCAGCGACAGTGCGCCACGGAATGCATGCAGGCGGCGAAACTCTTGTTCCAATTGCTCGTAGGGCGAGGCGGCCATGATTAACCTTGTGGGCACCGCCTTAAAGGTGGCGGCGCTCTTTCGTGTGGCCGGTAAGTTTACCAGAGGGTGGCTTGAGCGCGGGCACCGCGTTTCAAAAAGTATAAATATTTCAATAAGTTAGCGCATTCCACTGAGCGAGAATGAGCCCGCTTGGTGAAACGGCAAATCCCTTAGAAAGGGCAAATCGATGCTCGCCGCGCCGCTCAGATCGTAGTCGATCGAGTCGGCGTGCTGATCCAGCTTGTTGGCCAGCTTGAGCAGCGCCAACGCCATGTTGGCCGTAATCATCATGTCGAAGTCGATGTTGCCGGCCGCGGGCACAACGAAGCCGTGATCGTTCTGCCCCTGCGCAACAGGCTCGCCCCCCACGCCCATCGTGGCCCGCAGGCCGCTGACTGGGAGCGCACGCTCGTTGGGATTTTGGATGTTGAATTTAACGCGAAAGTTTTGCTGCAGCAGGTTGCCGCTGACCAGTTCGACCCCGATCACCGTCAATGTAGGGCGTTCAAATTTGGGGGTGACCAGGGAGCACGCCGCCAGCAACAGCAAGCAGGTCGTCAGCCCACCGATCAACCCCAAGGGTTTGAGCATCAACATTCTCGCTGCGCGCATGGCAACATAAGCCTCTATGATACCCAGTAAGCACATCGTCCGCCCGCAAGCGCTCGCCCTCGCTCCGGCTGGCGCGCGGCTGTGCTCCGGCGCGAGCCTCGCCGCATCCGTCGCCATGATGTTCGTCGCCATGGCCGTCATCGCGTGGCCTGCCTCAGCCGCCGAGGTTCCGGTCATCCTTTCCTTGCCCAAGGGCTCGTCGCCGAACTCTTCATCGCCCCTCAACCCGTCGCCAATCATCAATCCCGCGGGCTGTCTGTCCTCCGGGGACGGTTACCTGCGCGCGCATCTGGGGGGCGCCATCGACACCACTCTGGATTGGCCGAACAGCGGCACTCGCTGTCAGGGTGAATGGCGTGGCAAACCTCCCGGCATACGCCTGAGTTTTGAGAGAACCGCCGGCGGCAATCCGAATCTTTTGCTGGTGTTCGGCCTGACCGGTGTACGCGCGGGCAAACCCGGTCATGCCATCCGCACCAATGTGACCGTGGTGGTGCAGGGCAAAAGCCGGATCTTCGGCACGCTCGGCGATAAGCGCTGCACCGTGGATTCACTGACGCAGCGTCCGCTATCCCCGGAAGGGTTCTACCGCGTCGAGGCGCGCGGCTTTTGTACTTCACCCGCCCATGCGGTACACGGCGACGGCGATGTGTTGGTGAGCACATTCGAATTCGCCGGAGTCGTCAATTTCCAAGAGCAACCGCCGTGAACCGGAGCCATTTCGCATGTTGAGATATTTTTGGGCCGCGGTGCTGGCCTGTACTTGTGCCCTGTTCTTGGGCGGCAGTGCCCTCGCACAGGATGCGGCGCTCGAGCCCTTATCGGCGTTTCCGCAAAGCCTGTTGTCGATCCGCACCCTGGCCGGCAAGGTGGTTAACTTCAAAATCTGGCAGGCCGATACTCCGCGCCGGGAAGAACAGGGGCTGATGTTCGTGCGCGACATGGACGAGCACGCCGGCATGTTATTCGTGTTTCCGGGCAGTCGAAGCCCGACGATGTGGATGAAAAACACCTACATCCCTCTCGATCTGCTGTTCATCAGCGAGCATGGACGCATCGAATACATCGCCGACGGCAAGCCGCTGTCGCTCGAAGTCATCCGCTCCCCCTCGCCCTCGCCCTCGCTCGCCGTGCTGGAACTCAAGGGGGGAGCCTGTGTGCGGCTCGGCATTAAGGTGGGCGACACCGTGGCACATTCCAGCCTACGCGTACCCCGCTAGCGGAACTCCTACGTCATGACGGGGTCTTGACCTACATACATTGTTACCGTGTGTAGTATAAAACCAACAACTGATTGTGTGTGCGGTTTGTAAGCCGCTAGTGTTCAGAATTTTATCGATTTAATTCGGCAGGATCGCAACGAGGCCTTTGTTGCGTTTGCACGAAGCAACACGGAGAGCAGGTCTATGAAGAGAGTGATTTTAGGTGGCTTAATGGTCGCGGCCTCGGCCGTCGGAGGCAGCGCACTTGCGGCGGACGCCTACGATGATACGGGTGCCTGGTACTTGGCGCCTTTGGCGCAGTACACGTTTCTAGACAAGGACCGGATTTCCAACAACCGCCAGGGATATCAAATCGGTCTGGGCTACAACTTTGCACCGAATTTCGCCTTGGAAGTCGCGCAGAGCAACGGCAGCTTTCGAATCGACAATGCAGGTGCCAGCGAAAAGCTCTCGGCGACCTCGCTCGACTTGCTGTACAAATTCCTGCCCGTCACGTCGATGTTTCGTCCTTATGTCATTGGCGGCACTGGCTCGATAACCGACAACATCGGACGCACCTCGCACACAAACACGGGGTGGCTGGCTGAAGCCGGCGCCGGCGTTCTTATCGGTCTCGGCGACCAGACCGGCTCGACGCGCTTTCAGTTTCGCACTGAGGCCAAGTATCGCTACGAGTTCATGAAGTACACCCAGTACATACCGAATGATCCCCGGGATCTCATCGTGGGAGTGGGCTTCCAATTCATGTTTGGCGCTCCGACGCCGCCGCCCCCGCCGCCTCCTCCGCCCCCGCCGCCTCCCGTGGTTCGCGAATTGCCGCCTCCTCCGCCCCCGCCGCCGCCTGCGCCCGTTTGCCACCCGCCGGCCGGCTTTAAGATGGACGAGAACTGCCACATCATCGTGCAAAAGGTGGTCGTCCGCGCGGTCGACTTCGAATATAACTCGTCGAGCTTGACCTCCCCAGCACAGCAGACGTTGGACGAGGTCGCCTCTGCGTTAGGGAAACAGCCCGAGTTGCAGACCGAGATCCAGGGTTACACCGACTCCGTCGGCTCTGTGTCATACAACTTGAAACTATCGCAGAGGCGGGCGGATTCCGTCAGGGCATACCTGATCAGCAAGGGAGTCAGTTCCGAGAACCTCACGGCCAAGGGCTATGGCGAGGCGGATCCGATTGCCAGCAACTCCACGGAGGAGGGTCGTGCTCAGAACCGTCGCGTCGATTTCGATGTGACCAATATTCCGGCCCACGTCAAAGTAGAGACCAAGGATGCGACCGACGCCTCGACCGACGCCGCAAAGCACGGCGAGCCCGAGCGGCTAAAGAAGGAAAACCCGTAGCAGCGAACCTGTTTTGCACTAATCAGCCCCCGAGTTCGCTCGGGGGCTTTTTTTTGGGCCGCGGATAGTGCTCAACCAACTCACCCACGGCGTCTTTCAAAGATCCTAACCAGGGCTCGTAGTGCCGCCACTGTTCCACCGCATCCGAATAGATCGGACGGCGCACCTGCTCAGAACTGATGGTGTGCACGACCCGCCGGCTGTCGTAAAAGCGCAGGCATTGATCTTCGAAAGGCAGGCCGCAGTACTCGAGGAGGCGGCGTATCTCGCGCTCCGGCTCAGCAACCAATAGCTCGTAATGCACACGGTGCATCCGCCCGGGCAGCACAGTATCTATGTGCTGCATGAGCTCAACGTAGTCGCGGTAGTAGCGCCCCATTTCACCCAAGTCGTAGCTGAAATTCATGCTCTGCGCGAACAGTTGCTTGTAACAGGAAAAGCAGCCGGCGAGCGGATGGCGCCGCGCATCAATGATGGCCGCTCGTGGAAACATCAGGTGAATCAGACCGACATGATTGAAATTACCCAGCATCTTGTCGACGAAATGTGGCAGCCCCAATGGCCGGCGGGATTCTGTCCCCGCCAAATAGCGCGCGGCAATGCCGCCGATCTCGGCCCTGCTCAGCGATGCAATCAACTCAGGATATCCGGCACTCGCGGAATCGGCGCATGCGTGCAATTTCATCACGATGGCTGGCAGGTCGGGCAGCTCGCGAGTGCCTTCGATCTGCGAGTGGCTCGCGAGGATCTGCTCTATTAATGTGGATCCGGAGCGCGGCAGGCCGACGATGAAAATCGGATCACGCCGTTCGCTTCCCCATGATGCGCGGTCAGAAAACATATCGGCAGTAAGCGTTGCTGCCGATCGCCGCACATATTCCGTCGTATCCTCGGCGTTGTAGGCCATCGTGGCGCGTTGCAGCCTGGCACCGCACGCGTAATGCTCGAAGGACGCGGCAAACTGTCCCGCATCCTCGAGTGCCTTGCCGAGCGCAAACTCCAGGTGTATTCGGCTGGATCCGGAATCAGTGTGGCGCTCGCGCTGCTGCTGCATGTTCTTTACGTCGCTGCCGGCAAAGCGGAATGTCATCAAATTAGCTAGCGCCCAATACGCTTCACCGAACCCAGGCCGAGCAGCGAGCGCGCGCCTGAACGCGTCGATCGCTCGCGATTGTTCTCCGAGCTCCCGCAGCGAGTTGCCCAAAATCAGCCACGCCGCTGCGTCGTCTGGGAAGTCCGCGACCACTCCCTCCATCAGTGCGATCGCCTCCGCGGTGCGGCCGACCAATCGTAAGCCCTGGGCCTTGAGGCCGAGATGGCGTGGATTGCCCGGTTCGCAGGCCAGCAGCCGATCGAGCAGGGGCAGCGCTTCAGCAACCCGCTCCGACCTGATGAGCAGCCAAGCTAGATCGTGTCGCGCGGCTGCGTCACCCGGTGCGATCTCGAGACACTCGATTAGCCTCCGCTCCGCCTCTGCATTGTCTCCACGGCGCGCGGCCAAATCACCGAGCATGCGCAGCGCCTTGGCATCGCGCGGCATCCTCACCAAATGCTGCCGCACGATGGTCTCGGCGGCCTCTAGTCGATCGGCGGCACGCGCTACGTAGGCATCGGCGAGTTCTGGCGGATCCTGAGCCAAGCGGGTGAATTTCAAATAGGCCATATCGCCCAGGAATGTTTCGCCTGCGAGAAACCTGAGCGCCGCCAGCTCGCGCCAGGCGTCCGCAAGCGAAGCATCCAAGTCAACGGTGCGCTGGAAAGCATCGAGCGCCTCGCTGATGCGGCCCTTCGCCGCGTAGGTCCGACCGAGTTCGAGCTGCATGATCGGCGAACGTGGCTGCGCCTCTGCGAGTGCCTCGAGTACGTGGGCGGCCGTGGCAGCGTCGCCCAGTCGACGGCAGGCAGCCGCAAATAGCAGGCTGGCTTCTGCGTGTCCCGGCGCATCCGCAAGGATTTTGCTCGCCTCCCGGACTGCGGCGGCGGGATCCGAATCCAACAGCACGGAGGCACGCATGAGCGCCAGATCGGCAGCGCCATTTGGGGAAGGCATACTCGGCGTCGAAATCGCCCCGCTCCTGAAACCAATGATGGCGGCGATCTAAGCGGACTCGTCCGCTTTAGTCAACGCCGCGAAGCAGGCCTCGCACGAGGTGTTATACAATTACCGCCGTGAGTACCACTGCCCCCGTCCCTATTGACGATGCCACGATCATCCGTGTGCTGCGCGCCTCCAAGGCAGAAGCTGCCGCCGGACGCATGCCCGAATCCGATCAGTTGCTGGCGCGGGTGGCTCAACAAGCTCCGAATCACCCCGCGGTGCTCAATGAACTCGGCGTGCGCATGCTCGCCCGGGGCGCCCCGGAACAGGCTCAGGCGTTGTTTGCCCGGGCGACGACCGCACAGCCCAATCACCCCGCTCTGTGGGCGAATCTTGCCTCCAGCCTCCGGGCGCTGGGTCGGCGCGCGGAAGAGCTCGACGCCATCGAGAAAGCCCTTGAAATCGAGCCTCGACATGTGTCCGCCTTGCTGCAGAAGGGAGCTTACCTGGAGGAAACCGGCGATCCGCGTAACGCGGCGCGCACCTACCAGGCCGCGCTTGACTGTTTGCCGCCGGGTGCGCAGCCACCGCCGAACATCAAAGATGCGCTCACAAGGGCGAAATCCCTCGTCGACGCAGACCTCGCTGCGCTGGCCGCTGCACTCGAGCAACCGCTCGCCCAGATGCGCGAGCGTCACGGCGGAGATCGCCAGCACCGCGTCGATCTGTGCCTCGATACCCTGATGGGCAAGCGTAGGGCGTATCACTCGCAGCCCACTTGGATGTATTTTCCAGAGCTGCCGGCGATCGAGTTCTTCGAACGGTCGCAATTTCCATGGCTTGATGACGTTGAAGCCGCGACCCCGGAAATTCGCGCTGAGCTGCTGCGTGTGCTCGTCGCCGATCGCGAAGGTCTTCAGGCCTACATCGATTTCCCTCCGACCATGCCCCTCGATCAATTCAGAGAACTGAATCGCTCGCGGCGTTGGAGCGCCTATTTTCTCTGGAATCAGAGCGACGCCGTCGCGGGTCATATTGCACGGTGCCCGGTGACCGCGCGAACGCTCGAGAACGTGCCGCGCTGTCGCGTAGCGCGACGTGCGCCAACGGCGTTCTTCTCCATCCTTGATGCGAAAACCCGCATCCCAGCGCATACCGGAATCACCAACACGCGCCTCACTGTGCACCTGCCGCTGGTAGTGCCGCCGGACTGCGGGTTCCGGGTCGGTGGAACGACTCGCGAATGGACTCCCGGCCAAGCCTGGGTATTCGACGACACGATCGAGCACGAGGCTTGGAACAACTCTGACACGCCTCGCGCCATCTTGATCTTCGACATCTGGAATCCGCTGCTGAGCGCCGCCGAGCGCGACCTGATCCAGATCGCCACGGAGGTCTACGGGCAATACTACTCCCTGCCGCAGGAGCGCCAACTGTGAGTCCAGTACCGCATCTGATAAATCTAGCCGTTATCTCGGCAGTCCTCGCTGTGCTCTGGTCGACCTGTTCAGCGGCAACCAGCAGCGCCGATCTTGCCCGCTGCGCGGCGATCGCGGCGCCCGACGTGAGATTGAATTGCTACGACACGCTCGCCGGCAGACCGCCGGATCGTTCGCCCGCGGCGACAGCACCGTCCGTCGCCGGCGCTCAAGCCGTTGCTGCTGCCGCCAGCGCTACTCCACACTCGATAGCACCTGCCGCATCGGCCACGGCGCCGACGCCCGCACTGCAGCCAGACGACCCTCGTAATTTCGGTTTGGCTGCGCCCCAGCCGCAGCCGACTCGGGTAGGACCGGCGGCCATTCAGGCGCACATTAAAAGAATCTTTGAGAGTCGCCTGGGGATTGGCCGTCCGTCTATCGTACTCGACAACGGACAGACATGGACCTTCGCGGAAACCAATGACGACCCGCGACTCGGCCCAGGCGACGCAATTACCATCAAGCGCGCAGCGCTCGGTTCGTTCGTGATGACGACGCCGTCGCATCACACTTACCACATACATCGGACGCAATAAATCGGTGGACGTCATGCGCGCTGCCCACTCGTCAATGGTCGCTCGGATCCGCCAAAGCTATTCTTAAAGAACCCAGCCAGGGCTCAAAATGGCGCCATTGATCAACAGCCTCGGCGTAGATTGGCCGGCGCACTTGCTCCGAACTGATCGTCTGCGCGACCCGTCGATTCTCATGGAATTGCAGGCATTGGGACTCGAAGGGCAACCGGCAAAACTCAAGCAGCCGGCGGACCTCGCCCTCCGTATCGGCGATCAGACGTTCGTAATGAACACGATGTACTCGGCCTGGCAGTACCGTATCCACATGTTCCATGAGCTCCGTATAATCGCGGTAGTACAGGCCGATTTCACGCAAGTCGTAGGCGAAGTTCATGCCAGGGTTGAATAATTGCTTGTAGCAGGAAAAACCGCAAGCCATCGGGTGACGCCTGCAATCGATGACTGTCGCACGAGGAAACATCAGCTGGATGAGCGCAATGTTTAGAAAGTTACCAAGCATCTTATCGACGAACCGTCGTTTGCCCAACGGTCGATGCCGGCGGGTGTTGCCGAGATAGTGCGCAGCAAGCCCCTGCACGCCGGACTCATCAAGCGATTCCATGCTCTCCGGATATTTCACCGTTCCGGCGCGCGCTCTCGAGGCCAATGCCCGCGCCATTGTCGGGATATCCGCCAGTTCTCGCGTGCCTTCCACCTCCGAGTGGCTCGCCAGAATCTGCTCCAGCAGCGTCGAACCGCAACGGGGCAGACCGACGATGAAAATCGGATCCCGCGCAGCGCTTCCCCAACCCTCCCGTTCGGCAAAAAAGCTGCGGGTGAATGTCGCTTTGAAACGGCGCACGAAGGCCGTCGTCGCGTTCGCATCGTAAGTGAGGTCAGCGCGTGCGCGCGCGTTGCCGCGTGCATAGTGTGCGAATGCTACGGTGTACTGTTCCTCATCTTCCAGTGCCTTGCCAAGCGCAAACTCCAAATACACAGCATCCGGTGACGAAGCCGCTGCAGTCGCGAGATCCTGGCGCATTGATACGCGGTCCGCCGCGCTAAAGCGGAAGGTCTTGAGGTTTGACAGTGCCCAATAAGCTTCTCCGTACCCTGGCCGAAGCACAATGGAGTGTTGGTACGCCTCGACGGCGTTCTGCGGATTCCCGATGAAGCGCTGCTGATTGCCGGCGACTAACCACAAATCCGCATTGTTAGGGTGGTCCGCGATCAAGCCCGTAATGATAGCTAGCCCATCGGCGTGTCGATCGGCAAGCCGTAGCGCCTCCGCTTTCAAAATGGCGAGGGTGGGATTGCGAGGCTTCGCCACCATCGACCGCTCGATCAGCGGCAATGCCTCGTCCGCCCGGCCCTGACGAATCAATAACTGTGCCAGGTGTTCGCGTGCGGCCGCGTGGCAGGGTGCGAATTGCAGCACTTGTCCTAACAACTCCTCAGCTGCAGCCTCATCGCCGCGCCGCGATGCAATCGTTGCCAGCAAGATCAATGCCGCAACATCGGTCGGCGCCTCCCGTAGCCTGCGCAACACTGCCGACTCGGCAGCCTCCATACGTTTCGAATTGAAGGCGACATAGGCGTCCAGGAGCTCCGGCGGCTCGGGCGCGAGACGGCTGTAGTGCAAGTACGCAGCATCGGCGGACGCCGTATCCCCGGCGGCAAGGCGTTGCACCGAGAGCTCGCGCCATGCATCGGCGAGCGTAAAATCAAGCTCGACCGCGCGCTCGAAAGTCGCCATTGCCTCGTCGCTGCGGCCGCACGCGGCGTGGGTACGGCCAAGCTCTAGATGAATGAGCGCCGAAGTGGGGTGGGCGATCGCCAAAGTCTGGAGCGCGCCGAGGGCGCGGGCCGGATCGCCCAGTCGCCGGCACGCCGTGGCAAGCAAGAGATTCGCGGCCTCGTTTCCAGGGCAAGTCGCAAGGATCGCACCCGCCTGTTGTGCGGCAGCCGACGGATCCGACTCGAGCAAGGCTGAGGCTCGCATAAGCTGAAGTTCCGCGGTGGAACTCACGCCCCGGAATATCCGAAGCGTTGCACCCAAGGCGCAAGCACAGGCAGGATCGGTCGCATCTGCTCCCGGTAATTTCTCCACTGATCCGTGCCCGAGCGGTTCAGACCGCGCGCCAGCTGAGCCGTGCTCGGTGTTGCGTGTTCGCGCGTCTGTGCTCGGGTCGCAAAGTCGCCCAATTCCGCGGCCCATTCCAACCCGAGGAAGTCGCAAATCTCGCGCATCTCGAGCGCAAGATCGGCGATGAGACGCTCATGGCGCACGACGCGCCAGTCGAGACCCGAGTTCGGGCGAACCTGCTCGGCGAAGCCCATGACCACATCGTAGAACGCCGCCGCACCGGCCAGAGTGAGTAACTCGTACATGGCCGGATTCATCTTGAAGCGGCGCCGAAAGCAGCTGAGCACCACGTCCCGCGGATCCCTACAGGCGAACAGGATCTTCGCGTTGGGAAATAATCGTTCGATCAGTGGCAACTTGAGCGTATTCAATGGATGCTTGTCGACGAACACCTTGCCCGCGACATCGACACCGGCAATTCGCACGCGCTCCCAGTATGCCGTCCGCAACTCGCGCAGATGACTCTCGTCCGCTCGCAGCAACGGTGCCAAATCCAGGGGCTCGCGCATGAACTTGACGACAGCTTCGTTCAATAGCTCATGCTCCTCGATGCTCGCAACTCGCGGGTGACCGTCGAGGATGACCTCCAGCAGTGTGGTGCCCGAACGAGGAAAGCCGATGAGGAACACGTGTTCATTCGCGCCGAGGGACGGCGCGCGTTGCGGTGAAACCGCCGGCCATTCGCCTGCACCGATGGCGGCCGCGGCTGCCGCGAGCGCATGGGTATACGCCAGCATGCTGGTGCCGCTGGCGAAGCGGCGATGAATCTGCCGCAGCGCATCATTGCAGGTCGCATAGGCGTCGAACGCCTCGGAGTAACGGCCGGCGGCATCGAGAACGTCCCCGAGCAGTCCCGTTGCCCGCGCTCTATCGGCGGGACCTGCGCGTGAATCCATGATCAATTGATGCAAAAGCAGCTCCGCACGAGCGGTTGCACCGCCTGCGAGCTCCGCGGCGGCGACACTCATGACTGCGTCCGGATAGCCGGGGGCCATAGCCAACGCCTGCTCCGCCCACCGGCGCGCCTCTTCATGCTCACCGCGGTGCGTGGCAATGGACGCCAACGCGGCGGTTGCGGCAAGATTTCCAGGCTCGAGATCCAAAGCTCGAAGATGACTCTGCTTGGCAGAGCCGAGGGAGCCCAAGGCAATCAGTGCGTTCCCCTTGTTGGCATGGGCAAAACCCAGATGGGGGTGCTTTTTCAGTAGCTCGTCCACGTGAAAAAGAGCGTCCGCGGGCCGCTCGAGGCGCTGCAAGCACAACGATAGAGCATTGCGCGCTCCCACATCCCCAGGTGAAATGGTCACCGCACGCTCGAGCAGTCGCAGCGCGTCCTCATACTTACCCTCGAGCTCCAGTCGCGTAGCAAGCACGTTTAACAGCAGCGGATGCTCAAATCCGCTCGCCAGGGTCTGCTCAGCCAACTCCCCAGCGCGCTTGAAGTCGCGATTCTGCGCGTAGCTCAGCACGGTTTTGAGAATCTTGAGATCGGTCTCGAGGTCGCGGGCCATCGTGACAGTATATCTGCTGCTGTAATATCGGAAACTCGATGAATGCCACACCGCCCACCGTAGTACCGATTCTGGCAACGCCCTTCGGCATCGTGCCGCTGCCGGAGGCAGAGGTGCTCAATCCGGCGCTGCTCGCGCTGTTCACGTCGCGGATGCGCGTCGACGGCGCGCGCGAAGGAATGAACCCGCTTTGTTATCGTAGCCGCGATGACTTGCTCGCGTGGCCCGAGGAGCCGGTGCGCAAGCTGGCGGCGGAGATCTTCCGCGGCGTATATACCGTGATCAATACCGTCAACGACTTCTCCGAAGCGCAATTACGGTCTTTCGCGCCGCAGGCGCGAGCTTGGTTTACAGTCGTCGAGCCGGATGGCGGCGTATCCGCCATCAACTATCCCCTGGCCGCTTGGTGCGCCATCTACTGCGTCGCCGCGCCGAAACCCTCTGCGACTCGCCAGGACAGCGGGATATTGCGGCTCTACGAATCGCGCCTCGGGACAACGTTCGCGGATGCAACCACTTCTTCGATGCGGCTTCCGTACACGCCGGGCCACTTTGGGTTGCGGCCTGTGCCTGGGCAGCTGGCGGTGTTTCCGGCATCGCTGACTCACGAAACTGCGCTGGTTCGCTCCCCGCAGCAACTCGTGCTCGTTACTCTCTGCGTTCGCTTCGTGGCGCCGGGTCAGCAGGGGGTGGGACGGTGGTGAGCCCCGTCAACCTGAGCCCAGTCAGAGTGAACCCGCTGTTCGCTGTGCCCTTCGGCGAGTCTCGATTGCCCGTCTGTGAGCGCTTGAACAATGAACTTGAGGCATTATTCCTGGAACGCGAGAGCGACGAGTACAAGAATCCCACTCCCAGCCACATTCCGCAGCAAGAGACGTTCGAAAGCCGCTTTAATCTATTCTTGTGGTCCGAGGCATGCGTGCAGGAATTACGGCGCTTCGTGCTGGACACGATTGCCCGCACGGTGATCGAATCGACGACGCTGGCGGCTGAGGACCTCTCCCGGCTCAAGATGCACAACCACACCTGGTTCCATGTATCCCGGTATGCGGGGTCCTTCATCGCCCACAATCATCCAATGGCCTCCTGGTCCGCTGTGTACTGTGTCCGCGCCGGCGAAACCGTTCCAGACCACCCGCAGAGCGGCCTGCTTCGCTTCCTGGATACCCGGCAGGGCGCCAATGGCTTCACCGACCCTGCCAACCTGCCGCTGCATCGCGCCTATGCGTTAAGACCGCTGGAAATTCGATTGGTCGAGGGCCAAATGGTGGTGTTTCCCTCGTATGTGTTCCACGAGGTCACACCCTATTACGGACAGGGCCCAAGGATCACCGTCGCGACCAATTGCTGGTTCGCCTAAGTCACGCCGAACCGACGCCCAAAAAAAAGCGGCGGGCATTGAGCTCGCCGCGATTTTAAGTGCACTCGAAGTCGTTACGCTTCGTTTAGAACTTCGCGCTGACGTGCGCGTACAAGTAGCGCCCGAGCGTGTCGTAGGTTCCGACCCAGGTGTTGTCGTTGCACGACGTATTCGGGCAATCCGAATAGTTGCCGTTCGCGACGATCGGAGGCGCCTTGTCGACCAGGTTGTTCACACCGACCCGGAAGCTGATTCCGGTGTTGGGGATCGGGATGGATGCCGACATATCGATGTAGGAATACCCGCCAATGTGCGCGAGCGGCTGAAAATACGTCTGCGACAACTGCGGATCCTGGCTTTGGCGGTCGGTTGATACCGGGCCGATGTAGCGCCACCGCGCCGTGACATCGAGGCCCGCCCACGGCAGCGCCCATGTCGTATTGAACACATGCTTCCAGGCCGGAGTCGGCGCAAGGCAGGTGGTGCCGAAATAGCCTACGCAATCAAAAGCACCGCCCGTGGGCAGCGGCTGCGTGAGGAAATTGAGCACCCGTGTCCCGGACAAGCTGAATCCAAGCTTACCCGCGGCGCCGATGTCCATGGTGTAGTGCGACGCAATATCGATGCCCTTGGTGGACACCGTGCCGATATTCACCTCTTGCGTATTGACGAACTGGGTGTTGTTGAACCACAGCGATCCGCTGCCTGCACCGCGATGAATCAGACCGCACAGGGCCGGGTCTCCGCTGAGACCGCAATTGTTCACCACCGTGTTGGAGGTCAGCGACTGGATCGTGTTCTTGATCACGATACGGTAGTAGTCGACGGACGCGACCAAGCCCGGGACGAACGACGGTTGGAAGACGACACCATATGTGTAGGTGTCTGCGATCTCAGGCGTCAGGCCCGAGTTGCCGCCAATCGACGTGTTGATCTGCGCGGCGGGATTCGCGAGGATGTTGCCGAACTCAGCGGCAGTGACGCCGGTATTTTGGCAGAACGCAAAGCTATGACCATTGACCGTTCCGGTTCCGGGACCGGTCGAGCCCACAGCCTTACCCCAGCACGGATCTGCCGTACCGCCCGCCCCAATGACGGCCGGAGCGAATAGATCGCCGATGCTGGGCGCGCGTACCGCGCGATTGAAGCCACTGCGGAGTCGCACGTCTTTGATGGGCGCCCATTCAACGCCAAACTTAAACGTATTGGTGCTGAAACCGGACGTGTAGCTCGAGTAGCGGTAGCCCATATCGGCCGAGAGATCATATGCGGC
Source organism: Gammaproteobacteria bacterium (assembly GCA_040002315.1). GTDB lineage: Bacteria > Pseudomonadota > Gammaproteobacteria > Steroidobacterales > Steroidobacteraceae > Bog-1198. The sequence continues at coordinate 18,348 of JBDUEQ010000045.1, read as the reverse complement.
CGGCAGGTCGTTCATGATGGGTATGCGCGCTTCGGTAAATACCTCGCCTACATGAAAGCCGCCATGAATCGGGTTTTGCGCGCCGTTGCCACCCGCCGCGAATCCATTCGCGAAAATATAGTCAGGGTCGAAGTCATAAGTTTCCGAACGATACTCGCCACCGATGTTGGCACTCACACCGCTGTCCGCCGTCGGCAGCTTGACGCCGTACTTGCCCAAGTCCGCGGTAACCGATCCATCGACGATGTATTCCTTCGCTGTGATTCCGAAAGACGACGGGACCACCAGGTATTTAAGCTGTTGCGCATTCACGCCGCCCGGCTGCCAGATATTCCAGGGCACACAATTGGCGTCCGTGCCGGCGACCTTCGCCGCGCACGCGGGTTGTCCAGTCGCGGGGTCGACCACGGCTTGCAGCGAGTTGTCGATCTGCTGCTGGCCCAGAAACCCATTCTCGACATCTTGCATTTGGGTGATGCCGACTTGGCCGTACAGATCATACGACAGGGCATCGTTCCATTTGCCCTTCACTCCCAGCACTTCGCGGATCGAATTCGACGAGTAGTTGTCGCGACGGGCGCCGCTCTCCACGCTGCGGCGAGCGAGATACAAGGTAATGTTGTTGCCGGTCCCTCCGAAGGCCGCTTGGTTCTGCGCAATCGCGGTCGGGTTGCACAGCGTCGATCTTTCTCCCGCAGAGAGGAGTGGGTTATAGGTCGGATCACCGACCGGGGCGCAGCTGACCGTCGGCGTACCGAACGCGAATTCGCCGCTCGGCCCGAAAGCTGCCGTCGAGGTGTTGCGCGCGAACATGAATTCTGAATAAACGTTGGTACTGTCGTTGATATCGTAGTTAATGAACGAGCCGGCGGTATATCGCTCCGCTGCGCGCTGCAGGTAGCTGAGCGCACCGTAGTTGTAACCGTCCGATGCCCCGTAGTTGCGGAACGCACCGGTCTTGGCGTCAACCGTCTGGTCAGCCACTACGCCGACAGCGCCGGGAGCCGTGACACCCAACAACAGGAAACGACCGGTGGCACTCGAACTCGAGCCGCCGCAGCCGAGACCGCCGGGTCCCGGCAAAGTACCCGGAGTATTCAGGGTACAACCCGCGAAATCGTACTGATAACCGACGGCCGGGGAGCTCTTCAGGTAAGTAGCGTAGACGGTCGCATTGCCTTTACCGTCGGCGAAATTCGCGCCCGCCACGAACGAGACGTCTTTGTTGAATCCCGCGTTGACCGTCTTATCCGGTATTGGTTGGTCCGCATCGGCGAGGTAACCCAGCAGGGTCTGATTGCTGTTGCTGTGCATGCCGAAGCCGTAGTTCGCATCGAGTCTCACACCCTCGAAGTGCGTGTTGAGCACGAAGTTGACCACGCCCGCGACGGCGTCCGCGCCGTACACCGCGGATGCGCCGCCGGTGAGGACGTCCACGCGCTCGATCAGGTCCGTGGGAATCTGATTGATATCAGGACTGGACGATACCGTCGGGCCAAGTCCCGCGCCGGGCATCAGCCGCTTGCCGTTGACCAGCACCTGGGTGCGCTGCGAGCCGAGGCCGCGCAAGCTGACCGTCGCCGTGCCATTCGAACTGATCGAAGTGCCGGAGCTTTGTTCCGCGATGACCTGCGGCAGATTGTTGAGGATGTCCTCGGCGCGCACCAAGCCGGTCTGTTGGATGTCGAGAGACGTGACGCTGGTGACGGGGCTGATCGACACATCGTTCGGCGATTGCGCCAGGCGCGAACCGGTGACGACAACTTCTTGCAGAGTCGAGTCGGTTGCCGTGCCCGCGCTGGTTGCGGACGTTACCGTCTGCGACATTGCGATTGGAACCGATGCGGATGCCGCGGCGGCTGCGAGCGCGGCACGGATTGCAAATTGCAATTTGCGATTATTCCCCATTTGTTGCTCCCTAACGTTAAGACTTGAGTTCGAACGGCCTGACTGGCGCTTGCTCGCGCACCGATGGCGCCCTTCATCCCAACTGCCAATCAGAGTTATGACCCCAATTACACCATGCTAAGCCGGTGTTGCCAAGACGCCGCAACAGCATTAATTTGCTGACGGCACCTTCGATGGGCAGCGCCTCGGGCTCGATTGAGCTTTCACCGCGACCCGAAATCGGTCAAATATCAGGTAAAGGCCCCGTCACGGACCCCGCCTGCGCCGGATGCCTGGAATCAGCTGTCGGATCCGAAGTTGGCCATGGATTGCCATTGCGGTTGCCGCCCAGCGGACATTCGACCGTTTCCGAGCGCAATAATTGGTAATTTGGCCTGGAAATACCCCTGTGGTCTTTTGGCAACGTCGCTCCCGACCGCTGGCCGCTCACAGCATCTGGCTCAGGTATTCCCGTAAATCACTGAGCTGGCGCTCGTAGTGCCGAGCGCGCCCGGACGAGCGCTGATATAGCGGCTCTCGCACCTGCCAAACGCTGGCCGTCTTAACGGCCCGCCCGGCGGGTCGCACGGACAGACATTTTTCGTCCCATTCCAGTCCCAAGAACTCCAACATCTGCCCGACGACAGGTCGGGGACCCCCGACCAGGGCATCGTAGTTCAGATCCAGAATGTCGGCCCCAAAAAGAACTCTCCAATGAGCCATCAGGCGCCGGTACTGAAGGTAGTGGTGCCCGATATCCATGAGATCCAGCGCATAGCTCATGCTCTGGTCCAAGTGCAAAAAATAGATGGACAGGCAATTGTCGAGCGTATCGCGGGTCGTATGAATGATTTTCGCGCTCGGGAACAGCCGCTTGATCAGCCCGATGTAAAGAAAATTATCCGGACGCTTATCTGTCACATGGGTCGCGTTCGGGAATAAATCGCGGAGCATGTCCAGATAGTCGCCGGCGAGCGACTCCAACATCAGCGGCGGCATTGACGCAATCGACTCGGGAAAGGGTTCGAGGCGGGTCTGGACGGCCCGCGGCAGGAAATTCAGCTCGCCGCCGGCTTGCACCTGCGGATGTTCGGCCAACAATTGCTCCACAAGCGTCGAGCCCGAGCGAAACATGCCACACACAAATATGGGATTAGGCGGTGGGTGTCGCGCCGCAGCCGTTGACGCGGCCGAAGGCATCCCGGGCTCCGCCGACTCAGCTTGTGCCGGGAAAGCCGCGATCACCTTATCGACAAAGCGCTCCGCCAACGTCAGGTCATAGCCGTGAAAATCACGGCCCGCGCTTTCGCGGCTGTGACGGTTCGCCGACCGATACACGTCGAATGCGGCGTCGTACGCTTCGCAGCCATCCAGCGCCCTTCCCAAGGCAAACTCGACGCTGGCGCTGTCAGCCGCGCTGATGCCTGGTTGGGCCAGAGCTCGGCGTAAGCGCCCGATCAATGGATCATCGCGGGTCGAGAAAGTCTTCAAGCCGGCATAGCGCGCCAGAATCTGCGGCGCCTCGGGCGCCAGCCGCAACATTCGCTCGTAGACTAGGCCCGCCTGTTCGCGGCGGCCAAGATCCTCGTGCAGGTTGGCGAGGTTGATGAGCGCCGGAAAATAGCCCGGGTTGAGCGCCAGCGCCGCGTTGAGCTCGCGCTCCGCGGTCTCGTGCTGCTGCAGGTAATCGCTATATATAACTCCCCGATTCAGATGCACTTCCTCGGGGTGAATCACATTGCGCTCAAGCGCTTCCTTGTAGGAGGTCAGCGCCGTGGCGTAGTCACCCGACTGCCGCTGCAGAAGCCCGAGGTTGTACCAGCAATTCGGTAGTCCAGGCCATGTGGCGAGCAAGCGCTGATAGGCCGCAATAGCTTCGGTTACGCGCCCGTTGCGATCGAGTTCCATCGCTTCGGCCATCAGCGATTGGAGAGTCCCGCTCGTGCTCATACTCGCTTCGCCACTCCTGGAAAGAAAGCGTTCGTGCGCCGCACATAGTCTGCGTATTTCGGCCGCCGCTCGCCGATATCCTTCTCCAGCAATGTCACCCCCGACACGCGCATCAGCAGCACCGACATCAAAAGCGGTCCGATGAAGCTCCACCAAGCCCCCGCCGCAGCTGCTATGAGATAGAAACCCCACCATATGCAAAAATCACCGAAATAATTGGGGTGACGGGTCATTCGCCAGAATCCCTTGTCCATGACCTTGCCCCGATTGTCGGGATCAGCCTTGAATCGCGCGAGTTGCCAGTCGCCGCCCGCCTCAAAGACGAATCCCACCAGCCACAGCACCGCCCCCGCAAAATCAAGAGATTGTAACGGCCCGGGATTGAGAACCGCTGCAAGCAGTGGCATGGAAATGATCCAGGCAAGTACGGCTTGCAGAACAAACACCAGGTACAGGCTTTTAACCGCGAAATGAGGCTGATTCCGCACGCGGATCGCTTGATAGCGACGATCCTCGCCGTGACCCCAGTTACGCCAGGTGATGTACATCGAGAGGCGCAGCGCCCAAACCGCGACCAAGCCCAAGACCAGCAGCGATCGCGCGCCGCGAACCGGAGCGCCGGCTACGTAGGTGAACGCCGTCAACGCTAACATCAACGACCACAGGCTGTCGACGATCGCGACATTGCGGCGATACAGACTTAAGAGCCAAGTAAACAGGGCAGCAGCCACAGCGGCCAGCAGCCCGTGCAAGTAAATTGGCAGCGAAAACATGCCGTATCTTACGTGCACGGCGCGAGGGGTGCGCGGCGCGCCTGCGCAATCATTTGAACGTCGCCCGCAGGCACCAGAAACTTCAGTTCCAGCGCCATGCCCCCGATAAGCTCGGGCCAGTTCGCGCGAATGAATTCATCGAATCCGCTGTCGACGACCAACCCGCGGACAGAGGGCAGAGGGCAGAGGTCCCGACCTTTCCACTTCGCCGCCCTCGCCGCGGAACACCTGCCGCTCACTGGTGCCGGCGCGCTGGCCGTACCGGAATAACTCAGATAGGAATTAGCGGCGGAGACATCCAGGGCCCGCCCGGCCAACAAACAGAGCAGTGGCAGGAGTGCTCGCGATAAAGAGATGCTCGTGGTCATACAGCCCTTTTCGGCCGAGATCTTGCTTTGGATGCAGACCAAGGGTACGGCATGAAATAGTCAGCGCGGATACTGCTTAACGGTCTTTCGCACCCTATCTGCGCACCACAGTATAGGGGCGGTAAGCTTGCACCCACCGCCCCGATCGCTCCGAATAGCTCATGTCGATCCGTTCGATCGAGTCGAAGGGAAAGTTGGCGACATCGACGAAAGAGCGCCGGCCGTCGTCGCGGATTGGGTAGGGTGCCGGGCGGAGGTCAAATCAGACATATGTGACTCAACAATAGCAACGCGACGGATGAAGGCTATATTTGCATGTCTTATCTCATATGTAATATATATGTTACCAAACAGGGCGCCGCCCGTTGTGTCCGTGTCCTAGCGGAGATTTGCTTCAGAGTGACCCGCGGCAATTCGAGGGGTTGCCGCTACCGCATAAGCTTAGTTAATTAGGTAATAATCTCGGCGTTGGCCGGGTCTTTGTAGGGGAGCAGCAATATCGCTGCGTGCAATAACAATCGAGGAATCAATCATGCAGATCAATAAGGTGTCGAGCGCGGCGATGGCCGCCGCAGCAGCGATGTTGTTCAGTGCCGGATTCGCCACCGTGACGGTGGCGGCGGACGCCGCGACCGTTCACTGCGGGGGTGTTAATTCCTGTAAAGGAACATCCGAGTGCAAGTCGGCGAAGAATAGCTGCAAGGGCATGAACAGCTGCAAGGGCATGGGCTGGGTGTCGAAAACCAAAGCCGAATGCAAAGCCGACAAAGGCACAGTTGAAAAATAGACCGATTGAGCTCGAGATAGTGGGACCGGGCGTGCCTGCGACGCCCGGTCCTAAGCCGTGAGCCCGCCTCTAAAATCACGCCGCGCAACCCGATGAAACTCGCCGGTTTCGGCCTTGGCCTTCGAACTCCGCATTATGAAGCGGTGCTCGGCGAAACTCACGCCATCGATTGGCTCGAGGTCATTACTGAAAATTACCTGGTTCCAGGCGGCAAGCCGCTTCACTATCTAGAGCGCATCCGCGAGCGCTTCCCGTTAGTTCTGCATGGAGTATCGCTGTCCATCGGCAGCACCGATCCCATCGACGTCGATTACCTCGGCGCGGTCAAGGCGCTGGCGGCGCGCATCGAGCCGCACTGGATATCCGATCATCTGTGCTGGACGGGCGTCGAGGGACGCAATCTGCACGATCTTTTACCGCTGCCCTATACCGAAGAGGCGCTGGCGTCTGTGGTGGCGAGAGTAGGTCAGGTGCAGGACGCGCTGGGTCAGCAGATTTTGCTGGAAAACGTCTCGAGCTATTTGAGCTTTCGCTCCTCTGAAATGAGTGAATGGGAATTTCTGCGAGAGGTCGCAGAGCGTGCGGATTGCGCCATCCTGCTCGACATCAACAACATCTATGTCAGCAGCGTCAATCATGGCTTCGATCCGCTTGCTTACTTACGGGCGATACCGAGCGAGCGGGTTCGCCAATTTCATCTCGCCGGCCATAGCGATCTCGGCGGACATTTGATCGACACCCACGACCATCCCATCGTGCAACCGGTCTGGGATCTGTACTGCGCCGCCGTCGCACATTTCGGCGCGGTGCCCACCATGATCGAGCGCGATGACAACATTCCAGAACTGAGCGAGCTGGTGGCGGAACTGCAAGTCGCCCGCAGACTCGCCGACCGGCACACGCGGCAGGCGGCATGAGGGAACCAGAGCCCCGGACGTCGTTGCGCCATTTGCAGCTGGCGCTGCAAACTCACTTGCTGGGCAAACCCAGCGCCATTGCCGACAGTATCGTCGATGCGCCGCCGCTGCCGGTGCTGGAACGCCTCGACATTTACCGCAACGCCTATCAAGTGCGTCTGATCGAGGCGCTCGATGACACGTATCCCGTGTTGCATGGTTTGCTGGGCGACGAGATGTTCGTCGAGCTGGGCGAGGAGTTCGTAGCCGCGCATCCCTCCGTCCACCGTTCGATTCGCTGGTATGGCGGCGAACTGGCGGAATTCCTGAGCACTCATCCACCCTATGCCGAGCAACCCATCTTGGCCGAGATCGCCCTGCTCGAATGGACGCTGGCGGAGGTATTCGACTCGGCCGACGCGCAGCCCGTGCAACGCGCCGCGCTTTCGAGCCTCGATGCATCGGCCTGGGGTGAGTTGAGCTTTGAATTCCATCCCTCGCTGCGGCGCTTGAGTCTGCACTGGAACACCGTGGCCGTTTGGCAGGCCATGAGCCGCGGCGAGACGCCGCCCGACCCGGCCTGCGCCGACCAGCCCGTGCCCTGGCTTCTCTGGCGCCAGGAACTGCAGAATTATTTTCGTTCCATGACGGCCGACGAAGCCGTGGCGCTCGACGCGGCACTGCATGGCAAGAATTTCGGCGACCTCTGCGAGGCGCTCGCCGAGTACCTGCGGGTCGAAGAAATCCCGCTGCGCGCCGCTAGCCTGCTTGGTGCTTGGGCGGACAGCGGGATGATCGTCGCTCTCGATTAAAGCAGAGCCCCCTCCTCGCCCAGCATTTCCTTGCGCAGCAGCGGAATCGGCGGTCCGCCGTAGGACAGGAATTTGTCGTGGAAATCGTGCCACAGGGATTGATCGTCCGCCGGCGCCGCTGAACCTGCAACTGCATGCTTGGCAACCCAATCGGTGCGCAGTTTGCGGATCATGAGTTTACCCAGAGTGTAATTCAGGTACGCCGGATCATAGGTGCCGCGAGCGGCTTGCTGGCGCGCGTTGCCCGGATCCTGAAACGCCTGCTCTCTGAACATTTTCTCTGATTGAGCCACGGTCATGCCATGCGTATGCAGGCCGATGGAAGACAGAAGGCGCACGTCGCGCAGCAAGGCGTCCATGAGTTGTCCGATGTGCTTTTCTGGTTCACCCTTGCCCAAGCCCTTCTCATACATCATCTCTTCGCAGTAGTGCGCCCAGCCTTCCGCGAACGCATACCCCACCCACAGGCCTTCGAGCTTCGAGGGATTGGCATTCGAATGCAGGAACTGCAGGAAATGTCCCGGCCACACCTCGTGCACGGAGGTGAACAGCAGCGAGGCTTCGCTCGGAATGTAGGCCGCTTGCTCCGCCTTGCTCCACTTGGGGTCAGGAGGCGCAATGTTATAGACCGACATGACCCCCTTATCGTAGGGGCCGGGCACCTGGATGAAGGCGGCGTTGGAGCGATTGTAGGGGGGTGCTTCGGCTACCATCGCTTCGTCGGTGCCGGGGATGGAGACCACGTTGTTCGCAACGACGAATTCCTTGAGCGACACCAACTGTTCGCGGGCGTCCTCCACGGCGCCGTTCTTGGGCTTGTCCGCTGATACCTTGGCAACGCATTGCGCCAGGGATGCCTTTGCCGCGTAAGTGGCACACTCGGCCTTGAGCGCCGCCGTATTGCGTTCCAGGTCGGCGCGGCCCGCCGCTTCGATCTGCTCGACTGGCAGGGTCACCCGCTCGGTGTCGGCGACCATTTGTGCATACAAATCCGGGCCCAATGCGAACTTGTCCGTGGCCTTGCTGCGCTCCGCTTCCAATGTTTGCTTCAGGGCATCCATGGCCGCCGCCGCCGCAGTATTAGCGTCGGCGAGCTGGGTGTGCAGGTCATGATCGTTCACGGATATGAATGCCGCCTCCACATTCTTCTTGTAGAACTCCGCGAATCCGCCGTACTGCGCGATGCCCAATTCCACATAGGTCTTCGGCAAGGGCGATTGCAGGTTGGCCTTTATGTCATTGACCATCTTGGGTATGCCGCGGGCGTACTTGATATACGCCTTCATGCGCACTTCCAGCGGTGCGTAATTGCGGTTCAGATACATGTCCGGGTCGAGTTTATCCGTGTACCAGGCCGGATTGCTGAACGGGAATTTCGCCTTCTCCATCCAGAACAGATCCTTGTCCACCACGGCGAGCAGGTATTCGCGATCGAAACGCTCGCGCGGTTCCAGGGTCTTGGGATCCACGGCGCTCAACTGGTCGCGCTGATCGTGCAGCCGCGCGATTTCACGCCTGATGCCATGATTGCTCACGTCCGGCAGCTGGCCGTCGAATTCGTGGCGCCCGGATTGCGCGGCGAAGAAGGGCCGAGCCAGCAGATAACTTTCGATGAATCCGTCTGTGATCTTGGCCCATGCCTGGCTGGCAAGGGACGGACCCTTGGGTGCGTTGGATGCCGGCGGCTTTTGACCGCACCCCGTCAGAACCAGAAACAACACTCCCGACAATGCCGCTCCAACCTTCAGCGACTTCCGCATGACAACTCCCCTCTATTTATTGAGACTCGACGCAGTTAAAAAGAATATGGGCCACCGCGCTCAATCGCGCGCTTGTAGGCGTCGCGCGCGTGAATTCGGTCGAGAAAATTCCACAAACGCGGCCGGCTGGCGTTCAAGCCCGCACGCGAGGCGGCAGCCTCCAATGGAAAGCTCATTTGCACGTCCGCCGCCGTGAACTCCTCACCGGCAAACCACGTGTGGGCGGTGAGTTCAGCTTCCATATAGTCCAAGTGCCGCTTCAGTTGAGGTCCGATGAAGGCATTCTGCACTGTGGCCGCGATGCGCCGCGCAACCACGCTGATGGGCCACGGTGCGGGGCCGTTCGCCACCCGATCGAATATCAATTTGAGCAGCAGCGGCGGCATGGCCGAGCCTTCCGCATAGTGCAGCCAATATGTGTATCGCAGCCTCTCCGGCGTACCCGCCGGGGGTATCAGCCGCCCGCCGCCGTAGTGGTCAATCAGATATTCGACTATGGCACCCGATTCAGCGACAGTGACCGCGCCGTCGACAATGACGGGAGATTTTCCCAACGGGTGGACTGCCAACAACTCCGGCGGCGCGAGCATAGTCTTCGCATCGCGTTGATAGCGCTTAACCTCATAAGGAACGCCCAACTCCTCGAGCAGCCAGAGCACGCGCTGCGACCGTGAGTTGTTGAGGTGGTGCACGGTAAGCATCCCAGCATTGTAAGACATTCTGCGGCCTCGAACACCGCGGGTAATCCATTACCTTAAGAATAGCCGCGGTGACAATACACCTCAGCGTCAATCAGCGACCCTCGCCCGGCGGGAACCATTCGGCTTTGCTTGCCCGAAATTCCAGGAGAGCCTCACAGCGCGCGGCGAGTGTTGCCAGACCGGGATAGGCGGCGGCGCGAGTGATGGCGAGCGCGTCGCTCAAGAAGGTGTACACGCAGGTCGCCGTGATATCAGGCTGGGTCATGCGTTGGCCGATCAGCCAATCGCCGGCACGCGCCTGGCATGCACGCTCGAGTTCGATCAGCGCTGCGTGCATTTGCGTGCTGCACCGTTCAGTCCACGGGCGATGGCGCTTCTCCGGTGGTCGGAACACGGTTTCGTAGAGTTGCGCAACTCCCTTCTCCGCCGCACCGATGGCAATCGCCATGAGGCGCAGCGCCTCGCGCCGATCCTTGCCCATTGCCGGTAGTAGTGCGCGCGCCGGCCCGGCGCTCTCGTCCAAATAATCCAATATGGCGGCAGATTCGATCAGTGCTTCGCCGTCCGGCTGTACCAGCGTCGGCACGCGGCCCAAGGAATTGAACTGCCGGATCAGCTCGAAATCGCGACCCACCGACCAATTGCGATGCTCGAACGGTATCCCGAGCAGATTCATGCTGACTGCGACACGGCGCACGAAGGGTGAATCAAACATGCCAATTAGGATCAAACACCGCTCCCGAAATGATTCAGTGGCTACTACCATGGCCACTATAGTGGCGACCATAATCTTCAGTGGCCGCCCTTGACCAACAGAGCTGCCGAAGCCAGCGCCGCCGCCAACTCCTCTTCAATGCGGGCCGCCTCCGAGCGCTTGATAAATTGCAAGTGCAGCGTCGGTCCCGTCAGCACCTCGAGACCTCGTTTCAAGACACTGCCCGCAGCGCGAATGCCCGCCTTATGCTGATCGAAGCGCTGCGCCGGCGAGTACTTGCTCATGCCCACATACAGGCCGTATGTCCCGCGGTCCTGATAATCGAGCAGCACCAGGTAGATGTTCGATCGTCCCTTGCCGGACGACCGAAATCCCAGCGCAATCTCGTAAACTCTGGGCAGCAACTCGACGTAGCGCATCGGCAGCCATTCAGGGACGGACTCGGCAGCCCGTTCCCACAGCCTCTCCAACGCCCGTTCGATGTTAATCGACATTTCACCGCGCATCCACAATTCGTGAATGCAGTGCGCGCCGTCGAGGCCGTCGGCCCCTGCCAGCGCGTGCTCGAGTCGAGACGTGATATTTGCGCGGCTCAATGCTTGGAGGGGACGGCTGCCGGGCGAGGCTTTGGAATCGATGCTATGCAACTTACAGAGACAATATGTCCGATATCGTAAATCATCAATGAGTCATGCTGCGAATAGCTGCAGACGTCATGTAGATCGCTTTGCGAGCCCGCTATGGACTGCGATGCGCATCACCGGCACGCCATCGAATCTCTCCCTTGCACGGATCCAACAGCTGCTCAACTCCGGCAATCAGCCCCATGGTCCGAACCAGCGCGAAGGCTCGAATTTTTGCGCGCGGGAACGCATCGTGGAGACGGCTTGCAGCGGCCAGCAGAGTTCTCCCCTTGGTTATTACATCATCGATGAGCAGGATTCTCTCCGGCGCTGTCGAGGGGCGCTCAATATAGAAGGATTCATAGTGCACGCTTACAGTCGGGCGGTCGCCCGGCGCAGCGGTCGCTGATTTTCGAACGCGCCGGACTCGGTGCAAGCCCGACCACGCTTCCCCGCCTAGACCTTGCTTAACCAGTGCAATCGCCAAGTGTTCAGCCGCCCACGGCACCCCAACGGCGTGCGGCGCGCTTCCCGGCACCGGCACCAAAACGTCTTGGTCGCCGAAGAACCCTGCTAGTTGCGGCGATTCCTGGGCCTGTTGGCGGACGCGGAACGCGTACTTGAGCATGAAAGCGGCATCTCCGGCCTTGAGCAGCGTCCGCAGCAAGCGTGAGCGCTCACACATCACACCTGTCCCAGCGGGCGAGTACACATAACAAGACGCGTATTCGATCGTTCGGATCACGGACGGGCTTCGCGACGCCACCTGAGTTCAGCGCACGAAGTCATCACCTTGACCGCGTCGCACCGCGGTCGAGGCAGTTGACTCCGTCTGTTCCTGCATTTTGCTCTGTCGCAGCCGCAGCCAACTCTCCCGCGCTTCGCGGCGGACGTCCTCGAGGCTCTGCGGCTTGGCGGAAGATGCATTGGCCGCGGCGTCGGCGGCGCTCGACTGACCGCTGCCCATGTCTCGGCTGGTTGCCCGACTCAGGCGAGCCTGCACGCGCACTTCATGTTCCTCGCGCAACCGCTCCGCCACCTTGCTTCGAAACCCATGCCGTTCCATTTCAAACGCAGCTTTTGGGATATGCGGTTGTGGCTCACGGTCAATCCCCTGTGCCGCGAGACTGCGATGATCGATGCGAGCGGGAATATGCGCCTCCTGCAGCGCCTCATTCGTGACAACCGCCCAGCGTTCCCGGACGTGCAGCAGTTCATAAACCACGGATTTCATTCCAAGCTTGACGCGGTCGTCATTGCTCCTGTCCAGCGTCGTCTTCGCACCCAGGCCCTGAGATGTCACCTCACGCGTGGTCGTGAGCAGGTGGGCATGAAAATTGCGCGGATCACTGCCGGGAAAGTCACGCGGCGCATGAATGGCGAAATCAAGGGCATAGCCATAGCGGTCGGTCAGCTCCCGCGAGAAACCTCTGACCAAGCTGAGCCGCTGCGGTGGTGTGAGCTCCGCCGGCAGCGCCACCAGATATTCCCGGGCGACGCGCGCATTCTTACGGGTTTCGGCGGCTTCCGCCGCATTCCAAAGCGCGGCACGGTCTCGGGTCCAGTGCATTTCCTGCCCGGCGAATTCGCTCGGCAGCACGATCTCTTTGTGCATGACATCTTGGCGTGCGGAATGATTGTAAGTCTTGCCGGTGCGTTCATCTCGAATGCGCTCTCCCGATCGATAAGCAGCGGCACCGACGGCGCTGCCGCCGCCGCTGCGGCCGAAAGTCTTCATGTTCAGAAAGTAAATAGCCATGACGGACTCAAGCCGTACGCATGAGGCCGAAGAACGCTGGATCGGGCGAATAGCCAGCTGCCACCACCTCGATGGGCTCTGGTACCTGCAGCAGATGAATCTGCGCGGCCTCCGCCTCGCTCGCAGGCATGAAGGCGCCTTCGGGCTCGCAGTGCAGCTCGTGATCCTCGAGCAATGAGTCGCAGTGCTCGCAGTGATTCACCCAGTAGACGCTTTGCGTGGTGGCGCTCCGCGCCGGGCGAAAGCACGGCGCCATTTTCTGTAATCGCCGCCGAACGTCATGCGACAGCCGTTCGACGTAGAACAGAAACGCGTCGACGTCCAAGCGCCGCCAAGCGCTTGCCGCCGGCTGGTGAGACTCGGCGTCATCGGCCGGTTCGTCGTCATCCAGTGTTTCGTGCGTTCGCGGCACCGCCAGCGCCATCAGATGAGTGGACAGGCCGCAGTACCGGCACCGTGCATATGTGCGTGCCAGGTAATAGGTTGGTGAGCGGAGGTTGGCGTCAGGGAGGGATTCGATTGCGGGCATTGCGAAACTCCTGTGTGGCGAACGCGACTTTCAGCCATCGCGGGGACGAGGCGCATTTGAGGTAGCCGCACAGGTCCGGAAGCTGCTCGAGCTCAGAGGGCATGACGGCAGGCTCCGTCACATGCTGCTCAGATACGCTGCGGGACCGGCGCCCACCGCGGGCCGACATTCCGCTGTCCCGGTCACTGCCGCGCGAGAGCTGGTGCCTGAGGATTTCACGGTCGCCGATTAGTCGGGACGCGAACTGAGAGGTGCCGCCATTTTCGCTGGCCGAGCAGCGCAAGATCAGCGTATTGCTGCAGTTCTCGACCAGGGTCTGAGCTTCGCTTTGCCCGTATGTACTCGAAACCTGCGCAACGGACTGGAACCCCAAGACGCAGCGACACCCGAATTTTCTTAAACGGGCTAGGGCGTCCTTCAAGCCGTCTATGGCGCCCAACGCATCCAGTTCGTCAACTACGAACCACAGGCGTTGATCGCGGCCTTCCGCTTGGCTCATGGCCTCGAAGATGGCGAGACGCATCCACATCGAAATCATCGACCGCATTGCCGCGATTTGGCTGGCTTTGTATGGAATAAACACCAACCCGGGCTGTGTTCGCACTCGCACCCATTCGCGTATCGAAAACGGCGCCGCTCGCTGGGTCTGGATGTACTCGAAGGCCGCGACGGCCGAGCCCGTCACCGAGCGGATCGAGCCGAACATGCGCGCGTTGTCCGGATCGAGAAACGGTTGGGCAGGGGTGCCGGCGAGCATCGGTCGCAGCTCATCGATCGATGCCATGGTAAGCAACCGCCACAGATTGGCGGCGTCACGCCGGCCTCCGACATAACAGTGCCGCACAACGGCGGTCAGAAAGGTACGTGCATAGCCGCGCCATTCGCTTGCGGATGGATCGTCACAGTTCGCAATCAAGCCGCTCGCCAGTTGTTCGACGTCGTAGCTGTTTTGGATCTCCGCAAATAAATCCCATTTCACGGAATCGCGCTCGAAGGGATTTATAATCACGTCCCCGCGGTACCGACTGTAGAACCTCGCCATGTAGCCGCCGTCCGGATCGGCGAACACCGCGCGATCGCCGCGCGCGATGGCGCCGCCGAGGAGTTCTCGAATAGCCGTCGATTTGCCGGTGCCGGTGGTGCCGATGATCTTGAAATGTTTGGTTTCATCCTGGGCGGCAATGGCAACCCCGGCCAGCGTCAAGCCGCCGCCCCCGAATGGGCTTTGGCGCGCACCGCGCCATTGCGCCGCTCGCCCGTTGAGCAGCAACGCACCGCGCTTGTATGTGTCTCGCGACCTTCGCCGCAACAGCGCCCGGCATCCGGCCAGGCACAGCATCAGGATCGCCGCGATGGGGACTGCGTAGCTGCTTGACGTCCATCCGGCAATGAGCGCTACGTCCATGGCTCAGTAGCCGGCCACGACGTAGTAGTCCGCTTTTTCGCCATAGGTCGGCGCGCCGCGGTCGACGCGCACGCACAGCCGAGCTGTTGCGCCGCATCGCCGCCAATCGATGCGCCCTCCTCGGCTCTCCAGGGTAGCAACGCTGGCCGCCAGCTCGTCGCGGCGTAAGCGCAATGCAGCAATTTCGGTGCGCGAAGGCTGGGTCCAACGTATGACGGAGATCGGGATACCGGTGCTGAGCACCGCCGTCAAGATGCTCCAAAGAATGCCGCGCAGGGAGGCGGCGCGCTTGAGTCTCTGCAATGCGTCGGTCGCTCGTTTACTTTCGGCGCTCAACATTTGCAGCTCCTCGATCATGGTGCGCCGAATTTCGTCGCGCACGACTCCGTCAAGGTCCTCCGTGTGTGCGCGCAGCTTTTCAAGCTGCTCCTCCACTGATTTCTGATGTGCCTGGGCGCTCTCCATCAGCAGCCCGACCTTCAGGGTGGCGTCGTCCATTGCTGGGGCGCGGTCACTCATATTCATGACCGTCCAAGAATTTAACCTCCGGCAGGCTCGGTCGACGCTGTTGCCAGGCCTGCTTGGCGTCAAGCTTCACCCGATGCCATTGCGGATCTGACGCGTATTTCAGATATCCCGCGAAGTCCGGCAGTTGTTCAACCTCGGATGGCAGCACTGCAGGTTCTACTTTGAGATGCTCGCTGCGCGTGACAGAGCCGAACAGCTCGGTCGGCCGGCGGCTTTTGGAAACCGTCGTATGCTTTACTTCACGGTCGCCGATCAGCTGCGAGGCAAATCGGGCGGTTCCGCCGCCCTCACTGGCGGAGCACCGCAGTATCAACGTATTCCCGCAATTCTCGACGATTGTGTGGGCATCGCCCTGTCCGTAAGTGCTTGAAACCTGGGCGAGCGATTGAAACCCGAGCACGCATCTGCCGCCGAATTTGCGCAGGCGGGCGAGCGCGTCCTTCAAGCCATCGATTTGGCCCAGGGCGTCCAGTTCGTCCACCACGAACCAGAGGCGGTCATTTGAGCCGCTCGCATGGTCGTGGGGCTGCTCACGTTGGTCCATGGCTTCAAAAATCGCCAATCGCATCCACGCCGAAATGGTGGAGCGCAGCGCCGCAATTTGCCCCGCCTTATATGGCATGAACAACACTCCAGGATTCTTTTCGGCGACCCACTCACGGATGGAGAAGTCCTTGGCTGTTTGTTTGCCCACATATTGGAGCGCGCTGACCGCCGAGCTCGTCACGGAGCGAATCGAATCGAACATACGGCTGTTGTCTTTGTCGAGAAATGGTTGCGCCGGAGTTCCACGTACCAGTTCCCGTAGCTCGTCAGCGTCCGCCACCACCAATAGGCGGTAGAGCTCATTCGCATCCTTGATCCCAGCCTCATGTGCCTGCTGAGTGACTGAGGCGAAAAACGTACGTGCATAGCCCCGCCAGCTTCGGTCCTGTCCCTCGTGATCGGGAATGAGAGATCGAGCGAGTTGTTCGACGTCGTAGCTGCTCTTGATCTCGGAAAACAGATTCCACTTCAAAGAGCGCGCATCGAAAGGATTGAGCACCACGTCGCCGCGGTCCGCCCGGTGGAAACGCTGCAAATAGCCGCCGTCTGGATCCGCGATCACGGCGCGGTCGCCGCGCGCCAGGGCTTTGTTCAGGATTTCCTGAATCGCCGTACTCTTACCCGTACCGGTGGTGCCGATCAACTTGAAATGTTTGGTCTCGTCCTGAGCGGGAACCGCCGTCCCGGCCAAGGTAATGCCCGCCTCGCGCGCGTGCCGCCGTGACCTCATCGGCGCGGCAGGCATACGCTCCGCAACGCGAGTACCTCGCTGGTGAGACTTCTCATCCAACGTGTTGTCCGCCTTTGACTTACCGCCCTCGTAACCCAGCAGCGCGCCGAGACCGGTACCGATGGCGAATGGCAGTGCGCCGTGTTGCCCAAGCAATGTAGCCGACAGAGCGGCTCCCGCCGCGGATACCGCGGTCAATGGCGCCGCCACCAGCGGCGACAGCAGGTAGTGATGAAATCGAGCGCGCACCTGCATGAGGCCCGCAATCATCGGCGCTTGCACCGCCGTATAGGCCGCGATAACCCCTGACCAGCCATGCATCCATCCAGGATCGATCATCGGCGCTTGCGCTCCGGATCGAACCATATTTCCTTAATAAAGCGCTCGTGCCCCTCAACACCGAATTGAATAACGACGTCGATCAAGAGGTACAGAAGGCTCTTGATGTCGCTGCGCGCCAGTTCCCGACCGCCTGGATTTTGCTTAACCAGCAGTACCAGCTGCTCGAACGCGAGTTCGGCACTGGTGGCGTGAACGCTAGTAATCGACCCGGGGTGGCCGGAATTGACGTTTCGTAGGTAGTCAAATGCTTCTTCAGCCCGGAGCTCCGCAAGGAGGATCCGGTCAGGTTTCATGCGTAGGCACGATTCCAGCAACTGTTTCGGTGTCACTCGAGCCAGACCCTGATCGTCTTTGGAATAGAACAGGCGTACATGATTCGGATGTCGATCGAGCACCAGCTCTTTAACGTCTTCGATGGTGATCAAGCGCTCATCGCCGGGGATTTCTCGAATCAAGGCCTTGGTCCATGTCGTCTTGCCGGAGCCCGTCGGCCCCGACACCAGAATGTTCTTGCGGCTGCGAACGGCGAGGCGCATGAATGCCTCATAGTCGGACGCCGCGAGTAGGCGCAACAATTCCTCCTCGGCCTCGTCGAGCCTCTGGCCGGCCTGCCGGGTGCCGCGAAAGATGCCGCGCCTTGCCAATTCTTCGATGCTCCACACCTGGTCCGCCGGACGACGAATGGCGATGGCCACGCAGCCGGCGGTGGTGGCCGGCGGCAGCACTATTTGCACTCGCTCGCCGGTTGGCAGCCACGCTGATAGCAGCGGCGACGTGGCGTCGATGCGCTGCTGCGTGGAATTGGCGATTAGCTTGGCCAATCGGCTGCACCACTCGAAATCGGCGAAGGGCAGCCGCTCGCGTTGCCAGCCTTGGCGAGTTTCAAGAAATGCTTCCAGCGGGCGATTGATGCAAAGTTCCATGACGTCCGGATTCGCCAGCATCGGACGCAGTGCGCGCAGCGTGAGGCCAAGCGCGGATACCTCTTCGCTAGCGATCGGCGGCAACGGATCGCAATTCATAGACAGACCGAAAATCCAGATCGCGCGCGACCAAGACTTGAATGCGATCACCCTGCTGCTTCACCACCGTGGGTGGAATATTGATGGTCCCCTTGAGCACTTCGGTCATGACACCTTGGGTGGCCGAGGGATTGACCACCACCGTGCCGTTGCCGCCGCCGGCCGATTGCAATGCACCCTCTACGGCGCCGTCGACCACCGACACCAGAATGGCG
>JBDUEQ010000044.1:0-14385 GCA_040002315.1 Gammaproteobacteria bacterium | reverse complement strand
TGATCGGCGGCGGTTGGGCCGCACGGGCGCTGCATTTCGGGATCGACGTCATCGCAGCGGACGTCAAGCCTGAAATGGAAGAATGGATACGCGGCGCGGTCGCCAATGCCGAACCGGCGCTGGCGCGGCTGACCTCCGCGCCGTTGCCGCCCAAGGGCCAATTATCCTTTACCACCGATCTTAAGGTCATGGCGCAACGCGCCGATTTCATCCAGGAGAACATTCCCGAACAGCTGCCGTTGAAGCAGCGCATGCTGGCCGAAGTGAGCCGCCACGCAGCGGCTGATGTGATCATCGCCTCCAGCACCTCGGGTCTCACGCCCACCGAATTGCAGCGCGACATGGTCCTGCCGGAACGCTTCTGCGTTGCCCATCCGTTTAATCCAGTCTACTTGCTGCCCTTGGTGGAATTGGTCGGCGGGCAAAAGACCTCGCAAACCACCATCGATGCGGCCGCTGCATTCTTCACCTACATCGGCATGCATCCGCTGCATGTGCGGCGCGAAATTCCGGGACACCTGACCGACCGTTTGCAGGAAGCCTTGTGGCGGGAGATTCTGCACATGGTCAATGACGGCATCGCCACGACCGGCGAGCTAGATGAGTCCATCATTTACGGTCCGGGGCTGCGCTGGGCGGCAATGGGCACGAATCTCATCTACCATCTCGCGGGCGGCGAGAGCGGCATGCGGCACATGCTGGCGCAATTCGGGCCCTGCCTGAAATGGCCATGGACCAAACTGGAGGCCCCCGAACTCACGGAAGCGTTGATTGACCGGATGGTCGAGGGCACGCAGGCGCAGGCGGCGGGGCGCTCGATCCGCGAACTGGAACGGCTGCGGGATGATTATCTGGTTGCCATTCAACAGGTGCTGCGACAATACAATGTAGGCGCCGGTGCCACCTTGCGCTCGCTCGAGGAGCGTCTGTTCAAGGATGCCTCTGCCGGGCGTGCGCTGCCGGCCGGCGATTTGAGCACGCCGATGCGGCTGCTGGACGCCGTCGTCAGGCCGGAATGGGTGGACTACAACCGTCACATGTCGGACTTTCGCTACTGCCAGGTATTCGGCGACGCGATGGAACCGCTGTTTCGTCAACTCGGGATCGATGAAGCATATCGCGCGACCGGCCGGATGTACTACACCGTTGAGAATCATATTCGGCACTTGGCGGAGGCCAAGGTGGGCGAGGCGCTGTATGTGACGGCGCAGGTACTCGAGGCCGACGACAAGCGACTGCACATTTTTCAGCGGATGTTTCGGGGGCGTGACGACAAGTTGATTGCGACGGCCGATCAGATGTATCTGCACGTCGATACCGGCGCCGCGAAGGCGTCCGCGGCAGATTCCAAGGTGCTCGCCAAGCTGCAGCAGGTACTGCGCGCGCAGGCGGCGCTGCCGCGGCCGGCTGAAGCGGGCCGCGCGGTCGGTCTCGGAAAACACTAGATCGGGCCATGCCGAAAGTCGTCGATCACGCAAAGCGACGCGACGAAATTGCTCAGGTTGCATGCCAGGTGGTCGCGAACTATGGGTTCGAACAGGCCACCGTGGCGCGGATCGCGCGCGCGGCGGGCTACACCACGGGCATGGTGGCCCACTACTACGAGTCGAAGCAGCAGATCATTCTTGCCGCCTTGCGCCTGATGCTGTTGCGAATCGAGCAGCGGCTCACCCGCGAGCGCGACACGGAGGAGGCAAATCTACTGGAGGTTCTTTCCGAAGCACTGGCCATCGACTCGCAGCGCTTCACGGAGTGTGCATTTTGGATGGCCTTTTGGGGACAGGTGTCGGCGGATAAAAAACTCAAACGCCTGAACGCATGGGTACACCGGGAATACATGCGGTTGTTCGCCCGTTGTTTCGCCGAGTACTGGACGGAGTGGACGGAGTGGCCACAGCCGGTGCGCGACCAAGTGCTTCGTTCGGTGGTGACGTTCATGAACGGATTGACCGCGAGTGCAGTCACCAGCCCGCGGGATTGGCCGGCAGCCATGCAAGTCGAACAACTGCGATTGCAACTGGATCTTTTGCGCCAATGGGCCGGCGCGAAGCGCCCACGGCGGGTCGAGTGATGCCGCGCGGGCGGATGATATAAAGGGGAATGACCATGGATTTTTCGCTGACCGATGAGCAGCAGATGATCATCAAGACCACCCGGGAGTTCGTGGTCAATGAACTATACCCGCACGAGAAGGAGGTCGAGGAGAGCGGCGTGCTGCGCCAAGAACTACATCAGGAGTTGAAGGCAAAGGCGATCGACGCCGGTTTGTATGCCGCCAACATGCCGGTGGACGTGGGCGGCGCCGGCCTGGACACGGTCACATGGGTTCTCTATGAAAAGGAACTGGGACGAACCAATTACGCCCTGCATTACTGCGTCGGGCGACCCTCAAATATCCTGCTGGCGTGTGAGGGTGAGCAACGAGAGCGGTACCTGCTGCCGACGGTGCGCGGCGATCGCATTGAATGCCTCGCCATGACGGAGCCGGGCGCCGGCTCGGACCTTCGCGGCATGAAGACCACGGCGGTGATGTCAGGCGGCGATTTCATCATCAATGGCACCAAGCATTTCATCAGTCACGCGGATCATTCGGATTACGTCATCTTATTCGCCGCCAGCGGCGAGGAGAACACCGCACATGGCGTGCGCAAGAAGATGACCGCGTTCCTAATCGACATGGGGCATCCGGGCTTCGAGGTGCGGCCAGGCTATAAGAACGTGTCGCATCGCGGTTATACCAACAGCATTCTGGAATTCAACAATTGCCGCGTACCCAAGTCGGCGATCCTGGGAGAATTGCATCGCGGCTTCGACGTGGCCAACACTTGGCTCGGGTCCACTCGTCTACAAGTCGCCGCCACCTGCTTGGGACGCGCCGAACGCGCTCTGGAACTGTCCACCCAATGGGCGGTGGATCGCGTGCAGTTCGGCCAGCAAATCGGCAAATTCCAAGGTGTGAGCTTCAAACTGGCCGACATGGCGGTCGAACTGCGTGCTGCGGAACTCTTAACCTTGGAGGCCGCGTGGAAGCGCGACCGGAAGATCGATACCGACATGGATATGGCGATTGCCAAAGTCAAGGCCAGCGAAATGCTGGCGATGGTGGCCGATGAGGCGCTGCAGATACACGGCGGCATGGGGCTCATGAGCGACCTGCCGCTCGAGCGAATTTGGCGCGATGCACGCATCGAACGCATTTGGGATGGCACCAGCGAGGTGCAGCGGCACATTATTTCGCGCGGCCTGCTTAGGCCTCTGGGCGGCTAATTCCGCGTCCTACCCCCCCGGCGGGTCTGTTTTATTTACCATTATCAGTGCCATGCGAGCGTTTGCCCGCAACGGGATGCGCGCCTGTCCTACAGAGCCTTTGCGCCGAACAATTGAAAATACAAGCATCGTCCCTATCTTCACATTCTCACGGGAAGTGTTTAGGGGAATCCGTGTTTAGTTAGGTGCACACATGATCGACGTTGAAGTCCTACGATTACGGCGCTTGCGAGATACGGCGTTCAGAGTACGGGCAATCGCCCTGGCACTGGAGTCTGATGCGGCGGCGCGAAATTCTGCACTGTCGCGCAGCGCCCAGAATTGCTGGCGCATTGCCCGCGTTGTCACGGGTGTGCTTCGAGCACATCCTAATTTGAGCTATCAGCAAGACCACAACCCGCTGCGCGCCGCGTACCACCGCTTGAGCGCGGGATTGCTGGTCACTGTTGCCCGATATCGGAGCCGCACCGCACAGCTGTTTTGCGCAGAGCTGTGGCGGGTGTCACGCGAACTGGATGATGCCCGTGCCTTGACTTGGTCGGCGGAATTGAGCGACACCTTGGGCCGAGCCCAGTTGCAAATGCGCAGGCTGTTGCGGGAATTTAATGTGGCAACGGTGTTGGAAACGGATTCACGGCATGAGATTGCATCGATGCTGCAAACGCGCGTCGAGACCGGCGGCGCCAATTCGCAGGCGCGCAGTGGCAATTGGCCTTACCTCGCCTTGTAGTCCAGTGGCGTAAATTGGCCACTACGGTCGCTTTTTGACTAAATAGCCAAGGACGGACTACGCGCGCGGTATGATTTGTCCTACACAAGGCGTGGAGGTGCACCGACCGCAGGGCCGGGATTGTCGCCACATACTCTCCTTCAGTAGCAGCAATCTCATGAAGGAGTCACTTATGCGCGCAGAGAACTTGCCAACGCCTTCAAGTCCAGAAACGCCGCCGCTGGCTCCCTACGATCCGCCGGCACCCGCTCCTCAGGCCGCCGCATGGCGCAGGGCGCTGAAAGTGGTCGAATACGCCACTCCGGGCCGCGTGACTCGCCTGGTGAGAACCACGGTCACGAAAGTAGTCGTACACCCGTCCAAATGGATGTGAGGCTGAGTTTCTAGCGGCCCGTCCAGCGCGGCGCGCGCTTTTCGGTGAAGGCGCGCGTCCCTTCCTTGAGGTCATCGGAGCGAACGACTCGTTGCACTGCATCCAACGAATCGTGCAGTTCGAAGGCTTCGTGCTCGGGGACCATCTCGGTATGGCGCAGCAGCTGTTTGATTGCCGGAAACAGCAGCGGAGGGCCGGCCACGAGTTGCCGTGCTATCTCCCGTGCTTTCGCCAGCCCCTCGCCTTTCGGGACGACATGATTCGCCAAGCCCCAATGCTTGGCTTCGAGGGCATCCATCCAGCGTCCGGTGAGCAGAAATTCGACCGCCACGTGGTAGGGGATTCGTCGCCGCAGCTTTACGGTGCCCGCGTCCGCCAGCACGCCCACATTGATTTCCGGCAAGGCGAACTTCGCGTGTTCTTCCATCACGATAATATCGGTGCCGAGCACGATTTCAAAACCGCCGCCGCAGGCAATGCCGTTCACCGCGGCAATGATGGGTTTGTTGAGATTGCGCGGGTAATTGAAGCCGGCAAATCCCCCGGCCCCCCAATCGGAGTCGGATTCCTCGCCGGCTGCGGCTGCCTTAAGGTCCCAGCCGGGAGAGAAAAAGCGGTCGCCGGCGCCGGTGACGATGGCAACCCGCAACTCCGGGTCGTCGCGGAACGACGTGACAATGTGGTTCAGGCGCCGGCTCGCGGCAAGGTCGATGGCATTCGCCTTCGGCCGATCGATCGTGATTTCAAGAATAGCGCCGTCTTTGACGGTACGGACTCCATCTGACATGTCATTACTCCTTACGCAAGCGAATCATGGTGTCCACCGCGACCGTGCCCAATCCTGCGGGTCGGACAATGACGGGGTTGACGTCGAGTTCAACCAATGTCGCCAGATGACTGGTCGCATAGTGAGCTACCGCGAGGACAGTCCTCACCAGGGCATCTACATCGGCCACCGGCTTGCCTCGATAGCCGTCGAGCAATTGGCGAACGGTAAGACGCTGCAGCGCGGCTTCTATTGAGGTTCGCGTCCATGGAGGCAGCAAACTGACGCTGTCGGAAAGTAATTCGGTGAACACGCCGCCCGCGCCTAAGACGAGGACCTGGCCAAACTGCGGATCGACGATGATGCCGATCAGAATCTCGGCAACTCCGTCGGTGAGCATCTCTTCGACCAACAGAGTGTCCGACAGCCTCTCGAGCCTGAGGGCGGCGCTGCGGGCATCGGCTTCGGTGCGGATGTTAAGCGCCACTCCACCCACTTCGGTCTTGTGCTCCAGGTGCGCGCCCGAGGCCTTGATGACCACCGGAAATCCCAGGGCTACCGCCGCAGCCGCAGCCGCCCGCGCAGGCGCCAGGGTTCCCTTGGGGACGCGCACTCCGAACGCTCCGAGGGCCGCCTTGCCTTCATGCTCGCCCAAAGCATAGATTCGCACGTCGCCGTGGGTCCCGGCGGCGGGCGCAGGCAGCTGTAATTGCACCTGTTGGTCGCTCTTCCAGGCGATGCCGGCGCTACCTGCCAGAGCGAGCGATTCCAGAGCTTCGCGTTGACCCTGCAACGGAATGACGCCGGCGTCCAGGCAACGCTGCCGAATTCGCGCACTGATGGTCTCAGGCAGCGAGGCGATCAGCGCCGCGCGGGTCGGCGCACCGCACGCGGCTTCGATGAACACATCGATGACGGCATCATAGGCGGCGGAATCGGCCTTGCCCTCGGGCGGACTATCCAGCATGAAACCAACCGCATCGTATCCCGAGTGCAATACTTCGGTGAACACCCGCTTCAACGCCGGTGGATCGAACCACAGATAGGTGTGAATATCGAAAGGATTGGCGATGGTGACGCGGTCCGTGAGCACGTCGCGCAGAGCGGCGGCGCGTGCTTCAGGCAGAGGAGCGAAGTCAAGAGCCAATTCGCGCGATACGTCGGCTGTCATCGCCATGTCGCCGCCCGAGGCGCCCATCACCAGCACCTTGCGGCCGCCGAGAGGGCCTCCCGCATGAAATAGCTTGAGAGTTTCGCAGAGCGTGCCCAAGGTGTCGCAGCGGGCGATGCCGGCCTGACGGCAGAATGCCTCGAACACTTCGTCGGCGCCCGCCAGCGCTCCGGTATGGCTGTGCGCCGTGCGCGCGGCCGCAGCGGTGCGTCCGGACTTGATGACGGCGATGGGCTTGCCCGCCTGCCGTGCGAGCTGCGCTGCGTGCGCAAACCGTGCGGGATCCTTGATGCCCTCGAGGTACAGGCCGAAGGCCGTTACGCGCGGGTCTTGACAGAGAATTTCAATCAGGTCTTCGACAGCCAGGCGAGTCTGATTGCCGACGGTAAACAGGCAGCCGATGGGCAGCGAGCGTTGATTGAACATGAGAGTAAGTGCAATGGTGCCGCTCTGACAGATGAGTGCGACACCGCGCTCTACGGGCGCACCCACTATCTGATCGGGCATCATCGCCACTTTGTCGAAGAAATTGACGAAGCCGTAGCAGTTCGGTCCGAAAAAAGGCAGATCGCCGGCACCGGCAGCGAGCGCGCGGGTCAACTCATGACCGGCTGCGGTGCCGGTTTCCGAAAAACCCGCGGTGAAGCACACGAATCCGCCGGCGCTGCGCGCGGCAATCGCTGCAGCGACGCCGGGCGCTTCGTTACTGGGCACCGCCAGAAACACCGCATCGGGAATGCCCGGAAGGTCGGCCACCGAACGATAATAGGTAATCGCGTCGGTCGAGCGTCTGGTCGGATGAACCCGCCACAACTCGCCGGAGTAGCCTATGGACTGATTGCCGGCGGCGACCGCATCGGTCCAGGCACCGGCGCCGATCAGGGCGATGCTGCGCGGCGCGATGAGTCGATGAATATCCATCCGGGCTGCCGTTAGCGGCGCTTCAATTCAATCTTGCGGGAACTCGGAGCGAAGGCCTCGCGCGCAGCAACCGACACCTGCAGCCCCTCGAGCTTTGCCAGGACCACCGCCGGAAACGGCGCCGAGCCGGGTTTGTCTCCTTGATGGACGTGCAACAGCATCATGTCGGTCGTCGCGACCGGATCGATGACGCGGGAGCACATGAATCGGCATCCAACATGAATTCTCTTTCGGTCAAAATCCAAAATCCAAGACTCGACGCGAAGATCGTCGGTGCTCTTGACCTCGTGCAGAAAGTGCAGGTGCAGCTCGAGCGAGTACAGAGTGCACTGCGTGCGCGCGCGGTAGGCCGCATCGAGACCTAAAAAATCCATGAGGTCGTCTATGGCGTAGCTCGCCACCAACCCGTAGTAGGCGTCGCGCAAATGCCCGTTGTAATCGATCCACTGCGGGTCGATCTTGGCGTGATAGATGGGCAGCTCCGTCATTGCGCCGGTGCTCAACGGAGTTGCAGCTTCTCGCGAGCCTGTGCCGGAGTCAGAACCCGCGCTCCCAATGCCTCGACGATGCCGCGGGCCTTTTCCACCAATTGGGCGTTGCTGGCATACACACCCTTGCTCAAGTAGAGATTATCCTCGAGTCCGACTCGCACATTGCCGCCGAGCAGCACCGACTGCGCCACCCACGGCATCTGCATGCGGCTGATCGCGAAAGTGCCCCAATTACAGTTCTCGGGCAGCGTATTGACCATGGCCAGCAGATGACCCACGTCCGCCGGCACGCCATACGGAATTCCCATGCACAATTGGATCAGCGACGGCGCGGTGAGCAACCCTTCCTTGACCATTTGACGCACGAACCACAAATTACCGGTGTCAAAGACCTCCAATTCCGGCTTGACCCCGAGATCCTTGCAAATGCCGGCGCCTTGGCGCAGGTAATTAGGAGTCGAGACATAGGCGCGATTACCGTCGCCGAAATTCAGGCTGCCGCAGTCGAGGGTGGCGATGTCGGGCCGATACAGGCCTTCTTGACATAGATCGATGACATGACGCATGCGATCTTCCTGGCTGACGAAATCGCTGCCGGGTCCCGGGGTATCCTTCAGCCCGTTGTCGCCGACGACTATGTAGCCGCCCATGCCGCAGGTGAGGTTTACGATCACATCGACGCTGCTCTCGCGAATGCGCTTGACGACTTCACGGTAGTGCTTGGTTTCCATGCTGAATGTGCCGGTTTCCGGCTCCCGTACATGGATGTGAACGATGGCAGCGCCGGCCTGGGCCGCCGCGATGGCGGTGGCGGCGATTTCAGCCGGGGTGACGGCACAGTGCGGGCTCTTGGTGACCTTGGTGTCATCGCCGGTGACGGCGCAAGAAATGATGACGTCGTGATTCATTAAATTCCCCAAACGCTTAACCAGTAAGATTCGGTTTTATTATCTTCATGATAATATTTAAATGGCGGCAGGGCAACTGTCATCGCGCGCGTCAGCCCACCAACCGGGCCATCAACGCCAATGCGCTCTTGAGCAATGCAAACAGCACGCCCCAGACGATGCCGAGGGAGGCGATCGTTGCGCATAGGCCACCGAGCACCCACAGACCGTCGCGCTCGAGGATGGCGAGCGCGAACAGGCAAATGGCAACCGCGGGGGGCATATTCCCCATGGGAATGGGTAGAAACAACACGATCGAGAGCAGCAGGCAAATGGCACCGATCAAGTATTCGAACGGCGGCCGCGCCAGTATCTCGAGCCGGGGGCGCAGCAGGCGCTCGGCGCGGGCGAGCCAAGGGACGATGTGCCGTACCGCGGCCGCGAAGTGCAGGCGGTCCATGGATCGACCGGCAATGAACTTGGGCAGCCACGGCTTCAGCCCCAAGGCCAATTGGGCCGTCAGGAACAAGAGCGGTGTGCCTAGTACGGAAGACACACCCGGCGGCATGGGAATGGTGTTCGGCAGGGCGAACACCAGGATCAACGCGCCGATGGCTCGGTCGTGGAGGGCGGTTGCCAGATCGCCTACCGAGACTCGCGGGCGTGATTCGTCGTTCGCGATCTGAGTCAGAATTTCCGACAGAGGGGGGCCGGATTTTCCGGCGTTAGGGTGAGGCGGCACTCGTGTGCCGTCCGCCGGCAAGGGCACGGATGATTTCAGCTTCCCCGCAAACTCCGAGAATTCTTCCCTCTTCGGCGAGCAGTACGGGGTGACCCGTCGATTGGCGCAATTCAATGATGGACTGCAGCGAGAGCGACGCCGGCGCCACGGCAAGCCCCGGAAGGTGAGTCAATTTGGCTTCGTCAGTTATATGGCAGAACGCGTGTGCAACGCCATCCAAGTGCAGGCCCAATGCCTCACCGGAGGAACTCAAGGACAGCCGATAGCGCCTGCCGGCATCGAGCCATACATGCCCGTCGCCGCCGTCCGGGAGTGTCGCACGGTGCTGCATGATCATGCTTCCGGTCAAAACCGTCAGCGGATTCATATGGCGCACGAACTCCGCCACATACTCGTCCGCCGGCGCCAACACGATGTCCTCGGCCGTACCCGTCTGAATGATCCGCCCGTTCTGCAATATCGAAATGTGATCCCCCAGCCGCAGGGCCTCGTCCAAGTCGTGACTGACGAATAGGATGGTCTTTTTAACCCGCGCCTGCAGAGTCAGCAGTTCGTCCTGGAGTTTGCCGCGAATCAGCGGGTCCAAGGCCGAGAACGGCTCATCCATCAGCAGTATGTCCGCATCCGTCGCAAAGGCGCGCGCCAATCCGACACGCTGCTGCATGCCGCCGGATAGTTCGCTGACATACCTTTCAGCCCACTGTGACAGGCCGACCAGTTCCAATTTCTCATCGACGATGATCTTGCGCTGTGCAGCGCCTTCGCCGCGCAGCTCCAAGCCGAAGCCCACGTTCTCCCGCACCGTGCGCCACGGCAGCAGCCCAAATTGCTGGAACACCATGGCAACACGTTCGCGGCGCAGCCGGCGCATTTGCAAAGTGTCGCAGGTGGCGACATCGATGGCCGATTCACCGTCGCGTACCAACACAGACCCGCGCGTCACCGGGTTCAAGCCATTGGCCGCCCGCAACAAGGTCGACTTGCCGGAGCCCGAGAGGCCCATGAGAACGGATATCTCACCGCGCGCCACACTCAAGCTGGCGCCGGCCACGCCGACGATCACGCCGTACTTGTTCTGAATGTCGTTGCGGGTGGCGCCGCCGTCGAGCGCCGCGAGGGCCTCGCGCATCACTTTGCGCCCATCGCGGCCGGTGCCCGCAAACAGGATGTCGACGTCTTTGAATTCCACGGCCGAGTTCATCGCGGCGTCCCCTTCTCCTTCGGCCGGCTAATGCGGTCCAAGATGATGGCGAGCAGCACGATGGTGAAACCCGCTTCGAATCCCATGCCCACCTGCACCGAGTTGAGCGCGCGCACCACCGGCACGCCCAAGCCACCGGCGCCGACCAGGGCGGCTATGACCACCATGGACAGGCTCAGCATGATGCATTGCGTAATGCCGGCGATGATGGTGGACGCGGCGCTCGGCAGTTCCACTTTCCACAGCAACTGCATGGGCGTGGCGCCGAAGGCCTCTCCGGCTTCTATCAGCGGTTTTGGCACGGAAGAAATGCCCAGATGCGTGAGTCGGATGGGCGCTGGAAGGGCGAATATCACCGTCGAGATCAGCCCCGGAACGACGCCAAGACCGAACAACACCAACGTCGGAATCAAGTACACGAAGGTCGGCAGGGTCTGCATCAGATCGAGCACCGGGCGCAGCGCAGCGAACAGGCGTGGACGGTGCGCGGCGGCGATCCCTAACGGCACACCGATGGCGGTGGATGCCACGGTGGCGACCATGACCAGAGAGAGGGTCTCGAGCGTCGCCAGCCAGTACCCCTGATTGAGGATAAAGAGCAGCGCCAGTGCTACGAAGGCGGCCAGGGGAAGGGATCGGCGCAGCAGCCAGGCCAGCACGGCGACCGCCACGATGAGCAAGGGCGCGGGCAGGGCGTGCAATAACGCGGTCAGGCCGTTGACCATGCCCCGAATGACGATGGAAATTCCATCGAATAGAAAGGTGCCGTGCTTCTTGATGTAGTCGATGGCCACCGCCATGCCGTCGCCCACCGGAATCTTGTGGCTGACGATCCATTGCTCGAATCCGCTCGGACGCGGTGGCGGTACCGCATGCGTAAGCTCGCTCAGCGCAGGCCGGCCTTCGAAGGTTAGTACTCCATTGAGCCACGCCTTGGTTGCCGTCGGATTAGCCTTCAGCCAATCCGTGGCCGCAACGTCGGGTGGTTCGTGGCCGTCGAGGATGGCCGCCATCAATTCGCTTTCGCCGCGCAAAGTGAACTTGAGATTGGTGAGCAGGCGGCCGATGTTGGGGCATTCGGCGCTGTAGCCTCTGCGAGTCACCGTATAAATAGTGGCGCCGCCGTAGTTGGGACCGAAGGTTTCGTCGCCGCCGGAGAGATATTTTATGTCGAAGCGCATATTCATGGGATGTGGCTCCCATGCCAGGAACACCACGGGCTTCTTGTCGCGGTAAGCGCGCTCTACCTGCGCCAACATACCCTGCTCGCTGGATTCGATCAGCTTGAAACCGCCCAAGCCGAATTGATTCGTATTGAGCATCTGGAGCACGTGTCGATTGCCGTCATTGCCGGGTTCGATGCCGTAGATCGAGTCATTAAGCTCGGTTGCGAAACGCTGAATGTCCTTGAAGTCCTTGAGGCCGGCGGCGTACGTATACGCCGGCACCGCCAGCGTATATTTCGCACCGGTTAGATTGGCTCCGACCACGACGACGCTACCGTCTTCGACGTAATGAGCCCGATCGCCGGCCTGGGCCGGCATCCAATTGCCGAGGAAGATGTCGAGGTCGTTATTTTGAAGGGAGGCGAAAGTCACTGGAACCGACAGCACGGTGATCGTCGGCATGTAGCCGATGGAGCGCAGCAATTGAGCGATCAGCGCGGTGGTGGCGGTTACATCGGTCCAGCCAACATCGGAGAAACGCACCAATTGGCAGCTCGGTGGATCGCGCCTACCGTCGGCCGGCGCCGACGCGTTGGCCGGTGCCGATGCGTTGTCGATGGACGCAGCCGTATCGCTGCGAGTTACCGCAGTACTCGGCGTGGCAGACGCCGCTTCGCTGCGCACCGGCAGCGTCGATACAGCGGTGAGGGCATAGCTCGATAGAGCCGTGGCCTTGAGAATGCTCAGCAGTGACTTGAACGGCGCCATAAGCCTTTGCCTAAGCTACATGATTCGTGCTGTGCGCTGAGTGAGAGGCCAGCGTGCCGATATGATGGCAACCCTTGAATCCGTACCACAATAGACCGGCCCCTAGAATCACGCCTGTGTATGCAAAGGCACCCCACGTGTTGTACCAAGGTGTGCCGTAAATGGCTTCGCGCGGCCACGCTAGATTGAGTGCCATCGCGGCACCCCACACTACCGCAATGATATTGACCAACAATCCCCACCGGCCCATGGTGAAGTAGCCGCCCGCTGCGAGATCGGCGGGGGGCCAGTGTCCACGCAGGCGCTTCAGAAGCAGAGGGCCCGTCACCATCAAGTACGCCAGATAGATCATGATGACTGCGATCGACGTCAGCACGGTGAAAATCTTTGGCTGTCCGATGTTGACGACCAGGATCAGCGCGGCGATCACGCCGATGACGACCGCGGGGGTGACTGGCGTCTGAGTCTTGGGATTCACGCGGGCGAGTTTCTCGCCGAACGGCAGGGCATTGTCGCGCGCCATCGCGAAGGTCATGCGGATGGCGGCGGTGTGCACGGCCAGCGAGCAGACGGTCACCGCAATCACGATGCAGATCAGGAATAGCTTGCCCAATGGACCCCACATCACCTGTTCGACGATGTATTGCAGGCCGCCGCTGCTGCTGGCGATCAGCGGGTCGCGCAGGTTAGGTGCCGACAATATCGCGAACGTCAGGATCGCCCCGCCGATGACGAACGAGGCAAGAATGGCCCGCAGGATCGCGCGCGGCGCCGTGCGACGCGGCTCGAGCGTCTCCTCGCCGAGAGAGCTCGCGGTGTCGAAGCCGTACATGACGTATCCCGAGGCCAGTGAAGCGATGAGAAATACGCCCAGAAAACCGCCACTGGTGCCGCTTCCGTAGCCGTTGGTCGAGAAAAACACTTCCGGCCCACGCTTCGCATGCAACGCCAAAATGATTGCAATGAGACAGGCGGCAATCAGCTCGATAAAGACGCCGGCGCTGTTGATCATCGTCATCAACCGCACTCCTAGCGCATTGACGACGGTGGTGAATAGGATCAGGACCGTCCCTAAGATCACCGCGTTGGTGGCGGAATCGTAGGCACCGTTGCCGTTGCCGACGATCTGAAAACCGCTCCACAAGCGTGGCAAGTTCAGTTGCAGCGCCAGCACCACTGCGGACAGCGTAACGACCGACGCGGTAAGCATGAGCCAACCCGCAGACCAGCTCACGATACGGCTGCCGAGCTGCTTGGACCAATTGTAGACCGAGCCTGCGACCGGGTATTTGGCGGCCAACTCCATGAAGCACAGTGCGACCGCGAGCTGGCCGATCAGCACCAATGGCCACGACCACAGGTAAGCCGGTCCGGCGGTACCGAAACCGAAGTAGAACAGCTGGAAAGTGCCGGTGAGGATCGAGATATAGCTGACGCCGGCGGCAAAGCTGCCGAACTTTCCGATTCCGCGATCCAGTGACTCCTTGTAGCCGAAGTGTTCCATACCGCTGTCGGTGCGAGCGGGGTCGGCCTCATTAACCATTGATGTATCCCCCGTGACTAGGTGAGATCGCGGGCTTGACCCGGTGCCCTTCGCGGCGGCATGATTGCGCCGGCAAAGGCTGGCTTGAACGCTCGTTTAACGAGATCTGGTTAACGTTTAACATGCTTCCCTAGTAGATTGAAAATAAACGTATAAATTCTTCTATTACGTATCTTAGCCACAACTTCGAGCGGGCGTCTACAGGCCATTCTAGACATCGGGAGCTGCCAAATTGAATACTCAGTCAATGAACCCAATGGAAGACTCGGATCTTCCCATTGAGGAAACGCGACGCAGCCAATTGGTGGAAGTCACCATCGATAGCCTAGCGGAACTTGGCTATGTGGGCACGACGCTTG
>JBDUEQ010000043.1:0-29223 GCA_040002315.1 Gammaproteobacteria bacterium | reverse complement strand
CAGCACATACCAGCCGCCGAGCACGAATACACCGGCCGTCGCGAGATGGCCGAGAAACGCCGCGAACGAGCCCGTGGTATAGGTCACCCACTGCTGACCCTGCACCCGGCCCAGATAATCATGTCCCAGAGCGTCGAGCCGGCGCCCCTCGATCTCCTCGGCAGCGGCCGCCTGCACATGGCGAGCACCGGACAAGGTCTCGACCAAGAACCCGCTTAAACGGCTCGCCGCCTCCCGCAATGCGCGCGTGCTGGCTTCAATGCGCGGCCGCGCATACTGACGCACCAGCAATTGCAGCGGCAACAGCGCGGCGACCAATAATGTCAGCCGCCACGACAGCCCGATCATGACCGCACCGACGATAATGAGCGTCAGCACGCTGCTGATGAACGATGGCGCGGCATCGGTGCCGAAGCGCTGTACTTCGGCAATGTCCCCGTCGAGCCGGCTGACCATATCGCCCACCGGCACTCGCGCCAGCCGACGCGGCGAGACTCGGAGCAGGTGCGCGTACACCGCGCCGCGCAGCGAGAACAAGGCTCGGCCCGACGCGCGCACGTAAATGACGCGATGCACGCCGCCGAGCGCAAACCCTGCCGCGGCAAGTCCCAGCATGCCGAGGCAAGCGCCCACCAAGCGCGGAAAATGTCGCCCGATGAGTCCCTGATCGATGACGATCCTCGTGAGCAGAGGCTGTGCCGCCGACAAGGCGGCCATGAGAAGCCCCAGCAGCAGGGCCAAGGTCAGCGTGCCGAGTTGAGGCCGCAGATGCGGCCACAACAGCCGGCGGATGCCCTGCGACTTACTTGCCGCGGATGACACGCAGCGTCGCCAGCGTCTGGTCGCTGCAGCCCGGCAATTTCAAGATCGCCTTCTTCTCGAGTTTCGCCGCGTCGTAAAATCCAACGTCGCAGTTCGTCCCGCCGAGATAGATTTCGCGCCCGTCCGATGACACATTCACCGCATAGAACGTGTGATCGAGCGATACGCGTTTCTCGAGACGATGACCTTCCACGTCGATGCTGGTAAGCGTCGTATAAACGCCGTATGCGTGCTTCTTGTCCGGGCTCAGCACCGTGGAAAAGATCAGCGCCGATAGCGGCTCGAAATCCGCGTAGGAAAGTTCGCCGGATTTCAAATTCAGCGACATCAGTGCCGTCATGGGCACGTTGCCGCCGGCCTTCTTCAGTTCCGAATAGACGGGGCTGGTGAACACGCCGGTGGGCTCGGACACCGGCCAGAATGCCAGCAGATCGGGCTGCGAATGATCGGCGAGCGCCCACTTCTGAATGCCGCGCGTCGCCAATAGCTTGCCCGTTTTGACGTTGTATTCGTAAAGATCGAAGCCCAGTGCGTAGAAGCTCTGACCATTGGGTCGCGCCAGCAGCATGTGGATTCGCCGCGGCGCCGGGTAGCTGCGTACCGCTTTCGCGGTCAACCCTGCATCGCTACGGAATACGGCAAAGCGCGGCTCCTCCACCACATACTCGCTGGGCTTGAGCTGCGTCGGCAGCTCGTACGCAATCAGTTCCTTGCCGTCGGGCGTGACCATCAACGCAAAGAAGTCCTTGACCCGCTCACCGGAGGTGGACAGATCCGCGCGAAACACCTCGCGCCCGCTGGCCAAGTCGATACCGACAATCCGCTCCATCCGGTCGACCAGCAGGTAGGCGGTGCGCTGATCGGGCGACAGCACGATGGTAAATATCTGGCCATTGGCGCCGGCTACCTGGTGCTGGCTGCGCACCGTGCGCGCGGTCGCATCGATGACGAACAGCTGATTTGGCTTGGCGGCGGTCACCAACAAGTCTGCGGCCGGTGCATTCACGCGCGGCGCGCTGTACGCGTATTGCGCCATGCAGAGGGACAACACCAAGGCAGAACCCGTCACCCGAATCCGCTGCGGCCACGCCAATGACATCCTTACTCTCCTGCTCACTTCTTGGGAAACACGGAATCGAGCTCGCGCCAGTCGCCCGGCGCCGATGGCTTGCCCGCGTCCCATCCCGGGTACGTGCTCATCGTGTCCGGCACCTGGGCCGGCCACCAGCAAGGATCGGAACAGCCGTACAAGTCCGCCTCCATCGGCTGGCACAACGAAGCCACGCCGCCGAACGGGTCCACCTCCCAGCCTGGATCGAAGGTGGTTGAGCAACCGGCGACGGTCTCCATGGCCAGTACTTCGGCAACGTGGCCTTCGGCGACGGCGTCGAGCAACAGTTCGGCCTTATGATTGGTGGGTTTTAGTTCGCTCATGCGAGGGCACTCCGCGGTTCGAGGTGGCGAGTAAAGAAACTCGGATTATGGCGCTGGATGTCGGCGTACACGCGCACACCGAAGTCCACCCAGCTGCGCAGCAAATCGCAATAGTGGTAGGTGCGATGGTGCGCATCGCCAAACCGGGAATACGATTCGTGGTAGCAGCCTCCCGCGCACAAATTGCGGATCCGGCAGGTCTCGCAATGCGTCCCGCCACGGTCAATCGCCTTGTCGATAAAGGCGCCCAGGCGTGCACCATCGATGCCCGTGCTCACGTTGCCGAAGGTCGGCAGATCCGAGCCCGTGAATCGATGGCACAGATTGAGCTCACCGTCGCCGTCCACCGCCAGCAGCCCGACGCCGGCACCGCACGGCAGCGACTTGCGCCGTCCCTCGTGCAGATCCGTCATCAATTGATGCATATTGGAGAAGCCATTGCTCTCGCCGCGCAGCGCCGCGCGGTGATAGTCCTCTCCCAGGCGCTCGAAGGCGCGATGCACTTCCTGAAGTTCCACATCCGACAACGCATGGCCTGCCTCGGCTGCCGCCGTCACCGGCGCATAGCCCACTTCGTGAAAGCCGATATCGGACTTCAGGTGCTCGTGAATCGCCTCCACTTCTGTGGTGCCGCCGCCGAGAGTCACGCGCGCCCCCACCGGCCTCGAGCGATAGCGATCGAGCAGCACCCGCACCTTGCGGGCGACCACGTCGTAGGTACCCCGCCCGCCGACACTCTTGCGATGGCGATCATGAATATCTTTCGGCCCGTCGATGGAGATCGAAATACCGAATCGGTGGGCATCGAAATAATCGATCAACGCCGGTGTCAGCAGCGTCGCATTGGTGGTCATCGAAAAATCCATTTGCTTGCCGGCGCGCCCGGCCTCCGCCTCGGCGTAGCCCACCACCTGCTTGATCAGCGCCGTGTTGCTGAGCGGCTCGCCGCCGAAGAATACGATGTTGACCCGCTCGCGGCCCGCACCCGCTTTTAACAGCAGATCGACGCTGCGCGCCGCCGTCACGAAGTCCATCTTGCGCCCGTCCGCCGGCTTGGCCAGGTCCTCCTTGTAGCAGTACGTGCACGACAGATTGCAGCCGGTGTTCACGTTCAACACCAAGGTACTCAACGGATAGGAATTCACCTTCACGCTGCTGGGATTGATGGGCCTGAGACTGCCGGAGGGCTGCAGCATTTCCAGCTTGCGCAGCTCCGCAGCGAAGGCCCGCACTCGCGCCGGCGGATGGCGGTCGGCGAGCAGAGCAACCAGCTCATCGACGCTGCGGCCTCCCGCCTCCCGACAGTGTCCGATCACCGAGAGTCCGAGCGAGTCGACGCCGAACACCGCCGTCGTCGGCACATGCAACAGGTAGGCGTCTGCCTCGGCCTGCACCAAATGGCCGTTCCAGGAATTCCACTCGAGTCGCTCGGTTGTTGTATGCATGGGACCTTCAATAAATCGGAGGAGTGATCCAACGCTGCACGGTGACCACGAGATGCCCGCGGCCCTGGACCGTACGGCTGCCATCGGTGGCACGCGCCACCACCGTGAGATTGCCGAGGTTGTCGCCCGAGAATTCGCGCGCAGGATTCGGACCCGCCGCGTTCGGTAGGAAGCGGCCG
Organism: Gammaproteobacteria bacterium; assembly: GCA_040002315.1. Classification (GTDB taxonomy): domain Bacteria; phylum Pseudomonadota; class Gammaproteobacteria; order Steroidobacterales; family Steroidobacteraceae; genus Bog-1198. The sequence continues at coordinate 25,343 of JBDUEQ010000043.1, read as the reverse complement.
CGCATGTCGAAGTGCCCCGCGAATTTCTCGTCCTCGGTGCGCTTCGCTTCGGCATCGAACGGCATCGAGATCCACTCGGCCGACACCGGTCCGAGTGCCATCAGCCCGCCTCCCGGCAGCCGCGTAAACGCCTTCGCCTCGAACTGCGCCGACACCGGTTCGACCCGGCCGCCGCCGACCCGTGCGATTGCGTAGCCCGGCACCACGTCGATCTGATCGATTTGCGCGTATACGGCGAGCTTGCCCATCGCAGCGCCCGTCGATACGGCCCGCATCCCGGGCGCCGCGCCGGCCGTCACTGTCACCACGGCGCGAATTCGCTGAGCGCTACGCTCTACTTTTGTGACGCTCGTGCCGTCGCCGAAGGACACGGGAAGCGTGGCGGCACCGAGCCGATTGCCGACGACTGTCACTGTCGTAGTGGTTCCGGCGCGCAGCGATTGCGGAAATACCGCCAGAACTTCCGCTGCTCGCCCCTCACGCACCGCAGTCCATTCACCGCCATCTTCGGCATGATCCGCATCGAACCACCGCCCTGTGATGCGATTGCCGTCGTCCGAAACCGCATACACTTCGCGCAGCGAACGGTCGCCGACTTGCGCGCTGCCGCGCCATTCATAACCCGTATACAGGATGGCCTTGGAGTCGCCGTTCATTTCGAAACCGCTGACATCAGCCAGCTGGTAGTGCGCCTTGAAATCGCCGCCGGCATCGCGCTCGATTCGCGCCGTGCCATAAAAGTCCTTGCCGCCCGGAACATGGCCGACCACCACCCAACTGCCGCTCAAGTCAGGGGCGGGACGCGATTTCCAATCATTCCACGCGCTCGAGGAGAATGGGTACAGCGCCGCGAGTTTGGCCGGTAGCGGACCGCTCGCGATCTGCCACCACGGGCGGTCACGCCCCGATGCCGAATACTCGATGGAAGTCCATTGCCCCACATGCGTATGCGCGAGCTTCCGCCATTCGGTCTCGTCGCGGCGCTGCAAGGACACACGCGCCAGCGTGTGGCAACGCCCGCACATCACATTCATCTCCGGGCCGAGGTCGATGTCCTGCGCATTCGGCCGCCGTTCCAGAGCGAAGCGTCCGGCGGCAGACTCCGCCGGCGCCAGGCCCTGCGTGTCGGCCAGGTAACGCACGATGGCGTCGCGGACATCGTCGCCGAGATTTAAACCGTGCACCTGGCGCATGCGAAACAGCGTCATCACCCAGCCTTCGGGCGTCTTGCGGATGTCACTGATGCGCTCGAATTTTCCCGCGTGTTCCTGGTGGCAGCCGCTGCAGTAACTGCGCACCAATTCCTGGCCCGACACGGCTGCCGCGCCCTGCGCCACGCCAAACCCTGCGGATCCCAGCACCAACGCGGCCGACAACGATTTCCAATATTTCTCGACACCGATCAACACGGTTTAACCTCCTGAGGAAACGCTGGATTTTGGCTGGAGCATGTGGCCCGCCTGCTGTAGCCAGTGCATTGCGGTTGCAATCGCGGCCGGCGGTCGGTCGAGTGCGACGGCAGCGCCATCAATGGTCGCGTGCTCCGCCGCGTCGAAGTAGTGCTTGAGGTTCGCCAGCGGCACGCCGTCTATGTGCCACACGCCTCGCGGGTGCTCGGCGGTGATGATGACCTCCCGCTCGAGAATGCGGCCGCGCTCCAATACCGGGCGGCGCTCGATGTGCGCAGCCGCGGCGACCGACGCGAGCGGCGTACGTGCGGGAAGCAATGCGCCATAGGCCGCAGCGGTGTCGCGCCAAAAGGCGCCGTGGCCGCGGTTCTCGCGATAGAACTCTTCGGCCACGCGCACGCCGCGCAACCAGGCATCTTCGTAACGTTCGCAGATGAAGCGATGCGCGAGCACCACATCTCCGCCATCCAAAACCGATTGAACCGCCGCCGCCACCAAACACGCGCCCCGCAACGCCTCGTATATGCCCTGCCCGGATAGAGGATCGAGCGCCAATGCGGAGTCGCCTACACGCCACGACGTCGGATCACTCCCCAACATGCCGAGGCGCGCATGCGCCGGTCTCGCCAGCGCATCGCCCCAGATCGCCGCGCCATCAAGCGCTCGAGCGAGCGCTGGAATTTGCGCAGCCGCCGCCGTCATCCACGCAGCCGGATGGCCCGCGCGCGGCTTCCCGACCACTTGGACCCACAGCGCCTGGCCGTGCTCCGCCCACCAGCACCAGCCGAAATCCGCAACGCCGATACCGGTCGTGGATGTTGCGGTCACGGACCTTGTGGATCGTCTCAACCGTTGTCCGATTGCCAGCAACAGCGGCCCGCGCCGCTGCGGACCCCGCCGGCCGCGGGCGTCGATCAGCAGGGGTGCCGTGAGCACTGCGCCGCTGCGCAAGCGTACGCTCCAGCAATCGCCGGCGCGCCTCGCGCTCATCACGGCGTCCAATCGATGATCAACGCCCGAGAATTTCGCCGCTGCGCACAAGGCCGCCGCGAGTCCCGAGCGTTCCACCAGCCATTCGATTCCTTCGACCGAACGTCCGCCCGCCCACACCCCGCGCCGCGCAAACGGCCCGGCGATGACATCGGTCATTGAGTCCAATCCCTCGTCCGCAAGCAATGCAAGGCTGCGCGCGGACAGGCCTTCCCAGCCGGGTCGCGATGTCATGCCGAGCAGCGCCACCCTCGCGCCCGCCGCGGCCAACCGACGTGCGACAACGCCGCCGGCCGGCCCGGCACCGCAGACGATGACGTCATGCGTCATGCGGTTTCATCTTCAACGAGGTCGAGTTCGACGCGCAGATGCTCGCGCAGCAGATATTTCTGCACCTTGCCGCTGATGGTGAGCGGGAAACAGTCGACGAAGCGCACGTAGCGCGGCACCTTGTAATGCGCGATCTGCCCATGGCAGAACCCGCGGATTTCCTCCTCGGTGACATTCATGCCGTCGCGCACTCGGATGCAGGCGCAAACCGCCTCGCCGAACTTGGCATCCGGGACGCCGACCACGGCGACATCCAACACTGCAGGATGGCGATACAGAAACTCTTCGATTTCCCGCGGGTAGACGTTCTCGCCGCCGCGAATGATCATGTCCTTGACCCGGCCGACGATGTTGCAATACCCGTGATCATCAATCACTGCCAGGTCGCCGGTGTGCATCCAGCCGCCCGCGTCGATGCAGTCCCGAGTGCGCTGTGCATCATCCCAGTAGCCGCGCATTACACTGTAGCCTCGGGTCAGCAATTCACCGGACGCGCCGCGCGGGGTTACTCGGCCATCCGCGTCGATGATTTTCACTTGGACATGGGGGTGCACGCGGCCGACGGTGCCGACGCGCAGCTCGAATGGATCGTCCGCCTGGCTCTGGAAACTGACCGGGCTGGTTTCCGTCATGCCGTAGCAGATAGTCACCTGCGGCATGTGCATGTCGGTGACGACGCGGCGCATGGTTGCCGTCGGACAGGGCGATCCTGCCATAATTCCGGTGCGCAATGACGATAAGTCGAACTCGGCGAATCGGGGATGGTCCAGTGCCGCGATGAACATGGTCGGTACGCCGAGCAGCGCCGTGCAGCGCTCCGCCTGCACGGTCTCGAGCACCGCCAGCGGCTCGAAGCTATCGCCGGAAAACACGGTAGCCGCGCCGTGCGTCATGGCGGCAAGCACGCCGAGCACCATTCCGAAGCAGTGATACATGGGCACCGGAACGCAAACTTTGTCCTCGGCCGTGAGCTGCATGCCTTCGCCGACAAAAAAGCCGTTGTTCACGATGTTGAAATGCGTCAGCGTCGCGCCCTTCGGCGTGCCGGTCGTGCCGCTCGTGAATTGGATGTTAAAAATCCGGTCCGCGTCGTGTTGCTGCTTGATCGACACCAGCAAAGACTCATCGACATCATGAGCGGCAGCGATGAGATCGTCGAACGACAGTGTGCCGCGCAGCGGCTGCGCGCCCAATTGGACCAGCAGCCGCAGCTCCGGAAAGGCCAGGCACTCAAGGCGCCCGGGCGCGGCCGTGGACAATTCAGGGACAAGCGATTCCAACATTCCCGCGTAGTCGCTGGTCTTGAAGCGCGGCGCAAACACCAGTGCGCGGCAGCCGACCAGGCGCAGGGCGAACTCTAGTTCAGTCGTGCGATAGGCGGGATTGATGTTCACCAGAATCAATCCCGCGCGCGCCGCCCCGAACATGGTCAAGATCCACTCGGCGCAGTTTGGCGCCCAAATGCCGATACGATCGCCCGGGTTTAGTCCGCAAGCCACCATGCCGCGCGCGACCTGCTCGATCTCATGATCGAGTTCGGCGAACGTGTACCGTTTCGATTGAAACGGTACCACCAGCGCATCGCGATCCGGCAGCTCGCCGGCGGCCGCCTTGAGAACTCCATCGACAGTGCGGTAGAGCAAGGGCCGATCGCTGGTCCCCGACACGAAGCTCAACGCTGTCCCGGTGGTCGGATGCATGAAGTCCTACGCAGTTCGTGCGCTAAAAATGGTAGTGCGCGTCTACCCCGTACATGCGCGGTGTGCCGACGTGGCGGTAGTCGAAGCCGAAGCCCTGCACGTCCACCGCGTTCGTCAAATAGAACTTGTTCGCCATGTTACGCCCCCAAACTCCGACGTCCCACTTGTCGTCCGCCGACACCAGGCTCAAGCGACCGTTCAGCAGCGAGTAGCCACCCTGAGAAATCGCGTCCTCATTGGGCAGCGCCAGATACTGCTTCGAATTGTAATTGGTGTCGAGATGCAGATTGACCTTAACTGCGTCCGTCCGCCAGGCCTCCCAATCAGCGGCCAGCGTGCCGGAAACATGCGGCGCATACGGCAGCTGTTGCCCATCGATGGAACCCGTCGAAAGCACCCCTTCTTGCACCTCGGAATGCAAAACACCGACGCTGGCGCGCAAAGTCAATACGCGTATCGGACGGGTGACGATCTCCAGTTCGCCGCCGTCGATCTTCGACTTGCCGAGATTGATCAGCGGTTGCTGCCCGGTCGGATAGACGTTGATGATCTGCTGATCCTTGTACTGGTAGTGGAACACGGCGCCGTCGACTTGCAGCCGGTGGTCCAGCCACGACGTCTTGAAACCCACCTCGTACGAGTCGAGCGTTTCCGGCTTCACCGTGGTCAAGTCGTCCGGCGTGAACAGGAACTGCGCATTGAAGGCCGCCGAGCGGTAGCCCTTGCTGTAGTTGAAGTAAAGCAATGCGTCCTGCGCCACCGCGAAATCCACGCCCGCGCGGCCCGTGACCGCCGTGTTGTGCAGATACTGGCTGCGTGTCTGATTGACCGCAGCGTCGTAGCCTGGAGACCCGGGCAGCACCAGCGTCGGCCCGAATGTGCCGTTCGGCTGCTGGCTGAAGAAGCCGAGATTGGCAATCGGCACCTGATCGCTGCCGCGCAGCTGATCGAGCGCGTTTTTCTGCGCCCCGTTGTCATGGTTGTAGCGCAGGCCGCCGCGCAGCGTGATCCAATCGGCGATTTTGTAGCTGTCGTCCGTGTAGGCCGCCCAGCTGTTGCGGATCTGATCGAAGGAGTTGTAGTAGTCGCAGCCCAGATTGATGTTCACGCCGGCGTTATACCCGGCACCGGGACCGAAGGAACTCGCGGCGCAGTCGCGATAGTCGTTAAAGGTGTTGAATGCCGGATCGGTGAAGATCTGGTTCTCGGTCGAATTGAAGATGATCTCGTGCTGATAATACGCGCCGACGATGTAGCGAAACGGCGCGTCACCCGTGGAGGTTAGGCGCAAATCCTGGGTGACCTGGCGGGTCTTGCCGGTATAGGGAATTTTCCAAACGCCGTACGGCGCACCGTCCGTCCCTTCGGGATTGAACAGAGCGCCCTCGTCCCAGGATGTGATCGAGGTCATCTTGTTGGTGGGCGACACCGCCCATTCACCGGTGAGCTCCACCGCCTCGTTGTCTTGGCGGCGCCGCGGCGTGTAGTTCTGTGCTACTTGATAATTGGTCAGCGGCACGCCGCTCTCAGTGCCGTCCTGAGTGCGGAAATAGCCGGTGAAACCCACTCCACCCGGATTGCCGGGCGACGATGCCCCGACGCGTCCGTCGACAATCGCGTAGTTCTGCGGATCCTGCATGCTCTTCGACGCACGCAATGTGAATTCAAGGTCATCGGTCGCCTTGAAGAGCAGCGACAAGCGCACTCCGTACTGGTCCACCCCCTCCAGATCGGGAGCTCCCGGCAGGACGTTCTGAATAAAACCGTCGACCTTGGAGTAGGTGAACGCGAAACGAACCGCAAGTCGGTCGGGAATCAAGGCGGTCTGAAAGGCGCCCTCGACTTCGCGGCGGTTGTAGTTGCCGACGCCGATCTTGATGTCGCCCTCGGTGTCGAAGCCAGGCTTTCGAGTGATGAAGTTGATCGCACCGCCGGTGGTGTTCTTGCCATATAGCGTTCCCTGCGGTCCGCGCAGCACTTCGACGCGTTCGAGATCGTAGAGCTCGACGCCGAACAGCGTGAAGTTGCCCTTGTAAACCTCGTCGATGTAGCTCGCCACCGGGCTCGACTGGTTGAGGCTGTAGTCGAACATGGATACGCCGCGCAGCGAGAACAGCGGCGAGCCCTCGCCGACGATGCCGTTCACTTGCAGATTCGGAACCTGTGTGACGAGGTCCGAGGGCGTGTCGATCTTCAGTTGGCCCAGCTGCGCCCGCGTCAGCGCGGTCACGGAAACCGGGACGCTTTGCAGGGATTCCGAGCGCTTCTCCGCCGTGACGACGATTTCCTGGATGGCATCGGTGTCGGCCGGCGGACTCTGCGCCCGCGCGGTCCCCACGGCGAGCATGACAACCCCCGCGGCCGGCAGCAGCAGCCGGGAACCCTTCAAAATGCGCGCCTGTTTGTTATACAAAATGATCCCCTGCACTGATATATCTGACCGGTGAAACAGCGCTGATTTCGGACGTTGTCCACATCATGCCGTAATGTTGATGCACACGGATTTGCTTTCGAGATAAGAGTAAACCGCCTCGCCGCCCAACTCACGGCCCCAGCCGGATTGCTTGTAGCCACCGAACGGCATGGTGGCATCCAGCACATTGTGGCAGTTCACCCAAACGGTGCCGGCGCGCAACTTCGGCGCCAGCCGTAAAACCTTGCCGATGTCGCGTCCCCAGATGCTGGCTGCAAGACCATAGATAGTGTCGTTCGCGATGCGGGCGATATCAGCCACGTCGTCGAAGGGCTGCGCGACAACCACCGGTCCGAAGATTTCCTCGCGCACCACGGACATTTGGTCGCTCACGTTCACGAATACCGTGGGCTCGACATAGTAACCGGGACTCGGCAGCGCATGACCGCCCGCAGCCGCGCTCGCCCCGGCTGCGGCACCGTCCTTGAGGTATCGCGTCACGCGCTCGCGCTGGATCGAAGAAACGAGGGGTCCGATCTGCGCACTCGGATCAAGACCTGGACCCAACTTCATGTTCTTCGCCTGATCTGCGATGCCGCCCACGACCCGGTCGAAGTGCTTCGCTGCGACGTACAGCCTTGAGCCCGCGCTGCACACCTGGCCCTGATTGAAGAAGATCGCGCTGGCCGCACCGGGAATCGCAATATCCAAATCCGCGTCAGGCAGAATGATCGTCGGCGATTTACCGCCCAGTTCCACCGTCACTTTCTTCATATTGCCGGCCGCTGCCTGCACGATCAGCCGCCCCACCTCGGTGGATCCCGTGAATGTGATCTTGTCGACTCCGGCGTGGGCGGACAAAGCAGCTCCGGCTGTAGGACCCATGCCGGTCACCACATTGAGGACTCCCTTGGGGAACCCCGCCTGCAGCGCCAATTCACCCAATCGCAGTGCAGTGAGCGGCGTCTCCTCGGCGGGCTTCAGCACCACGGTGCAGCCTGCGGCGAGCGCCGGCGCGCATTTCCAGGTCGCCAGCAAGAATGGGAAATTCCACGCGATGACCGCGCCGACGACACCGATGGGTTCGCGCGTCGAGAAGGCGGCGTACTGCTGGCCCGGTACCAAAGTCCCGGACAGCGGCAGCGTCTTGCCCTCGAGCTTGGTGGGCCATCCGGCCATGTAGCGCCAGACTTCGAGCGCAGCCTTGACGTCGACGTGACGCGCCATCACCACCGACTTGCCGTTGTCGATGGCCTCGAGCTCGGCCAGTTCGTCCGCATGCGCCTCGATCAGATCAGCCAAGCGGTGCAGCAGGCGTTCCCGATCGACGGGTTTCATTTGTGACCAATCGCCCTCTTCGAAGGCGCGGCGCGCAGCCGCGACTGCCAAGTCCACGTCGGCCGCATCGCCGAGCGCGCAGTGCGCGATCACTTGATCGCTGGACGGGTCGCGTACCTCGAACGTCTTGCCGCTGACTGCCGCCAGCCACGCCCCATCGATCAGCAACTTACGCGGTTTGGCCAAAAAGGCCGTATTGGCGGGCATGATCGAGGACAGGTCATTGGTGAGCGCGCCTCGTGGAGTCTGGGCTGCAACGGCGGTATTCATTCGAAACTCCTGACTTGAGGGAACGATGCGGACTGGCTGGGCGGTCAAGCTCCATCCTCAGTATCGCCGCAGGAGTGCTACTTAAGGTATAAGTCGTAAGGAGCAGAGGGACTAATACTTTAGTATCAACTCTCCGCCGCCGTTGCTGGGACACTATGATGAACACACCGAGCGTCGCGGGTGCACCGCCCCGCGTCCTGATAGCCGACGATCACCCGCTCTACTGTGATGCGCTGCAAGCCGTGGTGCCGCAGGCCTGCCCGGGCGCCGACATCGGCGTGGCGACGTCACAGGAAGAGGTACTCGCGGCGGTCACAGGCGAACGACCGTTCAACCTGGTCTTGCTCGACCTCAACCTCCCGGGCGCGGTCGGACTCTCCTGCCTGCATGCGCTGAGGCGTGTGGCGCCGGCGACGCCGATAGTGGTGGTCTCCGCCGTCGGCGACCCAAGGATCATGCAGGACGCCATCATGGCGGGCGCCAGCGCATTTATTCCCAAGTCTGCCCCCAGCCAGGTCCTCATCAATGCACTCAAGGTCATCCTCGCGGGCGGCACCTACATGCCGACAGGAATCCTCTCGGCTCTGCGCAATGCCGAAGCACCCACCGGCCACGACGAGCTCACTTTGCGTCAGCGCCGAGTACTCGAGTTGCTGTCCACCGGACTGTCGAACAAGCGCATCGCGCGGGAATTGGCCATCAGCGAAATTACGGTAAAGGCGCACGTGTCGGCAATCTTCCGCAAGCTCGGTGTGACCAACCGCATGCAGGCCGGACTCGAGGCAAGGCGCCTTCTCGACTCCAACTACTGACGGCCAATCCGCTCCAGCAAAGCGCGCAACTCAGCCAAGTTGAGGGGCTTGGCCAGCAATGCGAACCCCTTGTCGCGCACCGCGGCGTGCAGTCCCGGATCAGGATCACTGGTCATGATGGCTGCAGGCGGCGCCCGGTCGAATTCACGGCGCACTTCTTCGACCGCCGCGTCACCCTTGATCGATCCGGTCAAATGATAATCACTGATGATGAAATCCGGCGTAAGGTCAGCACCGATGAACTGTACCACCGCCTCCGTGGCCGTCGCCGCCGCGATCGGCCGATGACCCCATTTGACCAACGTCGCCGCGAGACCTAGGCGTACCCCGGGATCATCATCGATGACTGCAATGGCGAGGCTGGCGCTGGAAGACGCGTCGCCGGCGGCCGCCACACGAGATCGCGACCGCCCGCGTGGCCGGCCATAAGGCACTACCACTGCAAACAACGACCCTCGTCCTGGTATGGATCTCACTTCGCGAATTAAGGACAACAGGGTTGAGATACGCTCCACGATCGACAAACCGAGGCCAATCCCGGTAGTGCGCGCGCGTCCGCCGGCCGGAACCTGGTAGTAAGCCGTAAAAATGGCCTCCAGATGCTCGCGCTCGATACCCAACCCGGTGTCGTGAACCGAGATGAGCAATCCGTCGCGCCTGCGCCGGCAACCGATCAACACGCGTCCTCGCAGCGTGTAGCGGATCGCGTTGCTGATCAAGTTGCGCAGCACCGTTTCCAAAAGATGCATATCGGTTCGAACCCATGCGCTCGAGGAAACGTAGTCCAGTTGCAGCCCCGCGGAGCGCGCCACGCTGCCGAACTCCGGAACGATGCGGTCGAGCACCGCGCTCACCGGGAAATCGACATATTGTGGTTCTATTCCGCCGGAATCGAGACGCGCTACGTCGAGCAGCGTATCGAGCAAGTTGCTGAGCGAGGCGAGCGCGACGCGCGCCTTGTGCAAGTAGTCAAGATCCAGTCCCTTGAGCGCGAGCTCGTCGATCGACTCCAAAAACAGCAGCGCGGAGCTCAAAGGTTGCCGCAGATCATGGCTGGCCGCGGCCAGAAACCGGGTTTTGGTCTCGTTCGCGCGGTCGGCAACCTCCTTGGCCTGTTTGAGCGCAAGCTCGATCTCGCGCCGCGACTCCAATTCGCGCTTCAGCCTCAGATTGAGCTGCTCGTACTGCTCGGTGCGCTGGCGGATCGCCTCTTCGAGACTGGCCGCCGCCTGAAACCAGGAGAACGCGCTGCCCTGGTCATCGACGGTTTTTTCGACTCTCACCATCAGAGCCCGCACCGATTTCTTGAGCGCCCGGTTTTCGGCGCGCAGCCGGGCCATCGGCGTCGTTGCTGGCTTGGCAGGCCGTTTTCGTGCCTTCATGACAGCGGTGCGACACCCAGGCAGGTGAAGGAGTTGTTGGCGTGGATGGTGTTGAATTGTTCGCCGAGCGAGGAGAAGCCCGTCACGGCATGCTCCTGCAGCAGTGCTTCGATGCCCTTCGACAGCCCCTGGCGCTCCATATAGGCGGTACGGGCCGCGCAGTCGACGCCGATGACGAGATCAGGCGCGCCGATCTGCCGGCGCATCGTCGCAAATAGCGCTTCGAGGCTTGCGATCATATCTCCGGGCGTGGCGAGCGCGACCACGAGTCCGGGTTCGAGAGCACACGCAAATTCCAGTGCGCCATCGGGGTAAATCCGTTGCATGCCGCGGGCATAATAGTGACCGCCGATGCGGATCATCAGTGGGAATGGCGCGAAGTCACGGCTTTCGCGCGGCGGCCGTCGAAATCCGCAAGCAGCCGCATACACCGCCAACGCCGGGCGCCCATCGATTTCCCGCACCAGGCGGCGCGCCGGATCGGCATCAGTGATGACGAACTTCTTGTCGCTTGGCATGTAGTGATTATGGCAGTAGGCAATGATCGGCGAGGCGGACGCCACCAGGCAAAGTGTGGCGGCGCCGCGCTTGGCACTGCCGTGATACAGCAAGCGTGTGCTCCCCGGTGGGTGGCCGAGCGGATTGAAATACAAATCGCCGGCCGAGCCGCCGATCAACGGCACGCCGTTCAGCTCCATGCCGAGCACAGCCGCAAGGCGTTCTTCGCAACGTGACTCCGCATCGACCAGCAGCAGCGCGAAACGATGCCTGAGCGCACCGCCCGGCCCGCTGCCGAGCTCGAGCTGTAATCGGTGCACGCGCGCCCGCAGTTCAGGCAGCCCTATGCCGGCGACGTCTTCGAACAGCGTGTCAACTGCGGCGAAGCGGCCGGCCGGAAGATGAAACCCGGTCACTCCGCGCGGCTCAAATCCTGCCGCGCTGATGATGCGTCCGGTGGACGCGCCGATGACTCGTGTGACGCCGCGTGCCCCAAGATCGGCCCCCATGGCGGCGAGATCATGGTCGGCGGTCGCGAACACTATGGTCAGCGCACTGTCGCCCCGATCGGCGGCGATCGCCGTAGCAGCGGCGGCCGTGTCGCCCGCCGATCGGAAGCAGGTGATCTTTTGTTGCGCCCTGCTCATCGGCCCGAGTTCTCGCCTCTAACTTGGCGTAGCTCCGCGAAGTCCTCTTCCCAGAACTCGTAGGTACGGCGCACACCCTGCGCCGCAGGCTGATTTTCCGACTGGCGCAGTTCGACCCTGCGGATTTTCCCCGAGATGGTCTTCGGCAAGTCGGCAAACTCTATGCGGCGGATGCGCTTGAAGGGTGAGACTCTCCCGCGTACATATTCCAATATGGCGCGCGCCGTCTCCGCATCGGCCACCGCACCCGCGGCGAGCACCACATAGGCCTTCGGTACCGAGAGCCGCAGCGGGTCCGGGCTCGGAACCACGGCCGCTTCAGCGACCGCCGGATGCTCGATCAGCACGCTCTCGAGTTCGAAAGGGCTGATCCGATAATCGGATGACTTGAACACATCATCGAGCCGGCCTACATAAGTCAGGTATCCGTCGGCATCGCGGCTCGCCACATCGCCGGTATGGTAGTAGCCGTCGCGCATCGCATCGGCGGTTTTCTCAGCGTCATCGAGATAGGCGTGCATCAGCCCGACCGGGCGCTGGCGCAGGTCGAGGCAAATCTCGCCTTCGTCCGCGACACTGCCATCGGCGCCGATCAGTGCCACGGTGTAGCCGGGCAGCGGTCGCCCCATGGACCCCGCCTTGAATCGCTCACCCGGTGGATTGCCGATCTGGGCCGTCGTCTCGGTCTGACCGAAGCCATCACGGATGGTCAGGCCCCACGCCTCCCCGACGCGGTCGATGACCTCCGGGTTCAGCGGCTCGCCCGCACCCACGACCTCGCGCAACACCACCGGCCAGCGCCGCAGGTCCTCCTGAATGAGCATGCGCCACACCGTCGGCGGGGCGCAGAACGTCGTGACGCGACAGCGCACCAATTGATCGAGCAGCGCGGCGGCCTGAAATCGCTCGAAGTGATAGGCGAGCACCGTCGCCTCGGAGTTCCAAGGCGCAAAGAAGCACGACCAGGCGTGTTTCGCCCAGCCGGGCGAACTCAAGTTCAGATGCACGTCGCCCGGACGAAGTCCAATCCAGAAGGCGGTGGACAGATGGCCGACCGGATACGACGTATGAGTATGGGCGACCAGTTTGGGTTTCGCCGTGGTTCCCGAGGTGAAGTACAGCAGCATCAGCGCATCGGCCGCGGTCGGCACAGGCGCATGAAACTCGGCCGCGGCTTGATTGCTGTTCTCGAATTCAATCCAGCCCGGTACTGCCCCGCCGACCGCAATTCGGATGGGAGCGCCTGATAGTCCGTCGAAATTTTTGGCGAGAGCCTGATCCGTGACCACGGCAAGCACCCGGCCGCGCGCCAGCCGATCCTGCAGATCCGCCCGCTGCAGCAAGGTCGTTGCAGGAATCATCACCGCACCCAGCTTGATGGTCGCCAGCATGGTTTCCCAGAGTGCGACCACATTCCCCAACATGATGAGCACGCGATCGCCGGGGCCTACCCCCTGCGAGGCCAGAAAGTTGGCGACCTGATTCGAGCGCCGCGCCAGCTCCGCAAAGCTCTTGACCTGATCGCCGCCGGCATCGTCGACCACGCGCAGCGCCGCACGGTCATTGCCGGCTGCAATTCGATCATAGTAATCCAGCGCCCAATTGAAGTGCTCTATTGCAGGCCAATAAAATGACTGCGAGGCCTTTATCTGGGAAATGCCGTCGAGCAGAAGCCGGTTGCGCAATTCGATGAATGTATTGCCGCCGTCCACGGAAGCACCTCGCTTACGGCTGGAACCGTTGCAGCCATCATGCCAGCGGCGGAACCCGCGCGAACCCCCATCTTCGAACCAATTGACAAAGCGGCGCGGAGCGCTTTCGGCCTACGCGGCGTCGGCCGCCTCCCGCCGCCGCTGCCGAAACTCAGCCTCGCGTCGCTCTTCCTCAATTTGATTCAGCACCGCATCGACGTCCGGTGCCGCGGCGTCGGGAATAAAGCGGCCCGTCAGCGAATGTTCCGGGGTCAACTCGCCCGCTTCATACAACTTCCAGATTTCGCGGGCATACTGCGTCTGCAGCAATTCAGGCGCGGCCCGGCCGAAGCTCGCGCGCATATTGTTGACGTCGCGCTCCAGCATCGCAAAGGCATTGTTGTTGCCCGCGGCATTTACCGCCTGCGGCAGATCGATAATAACGGGGCCGGTTGCATCCAGCAGCACGTTGAACTCCGAGAGGTCGCCGTGAATCAAGCCGGCGCAGAGCATTCGGGTGATCTGCCTCATCATAAAATTGTGCCAGTCGCGCGCCTGCTGTTCGGTGATGTGAACTTCATTGAGCCGCGGCGCGGGCTTGCCTTGTGCGTCCCGTACCAGTTCCATCAGCAAAACGCCCTCATGGACCAAGTGCGGCGCGGGAACACGTACGCCGACGCCGACCAGACGGTACAGTGCGTCGACCTCGGCGTTCTTCCACTCTGCTTCCTGAACTTCGCGCCCATGCCGACCGCGCTTGACCCGGGCGCGTGCATCGCGGCTGCTGCGAGTCTTGCGGCCTTCCTGGTATTGGGCCAGCTTGTGAAAGCCTCGGCGCTGCGCTTCCTTGTAGACCTTGGCACAGCGCAGTTCCGCGCCGCAGGCCACGATGTAGACCGAGGCTTCCTTGCCGCTCTTGAGGCTGCGCACTACCGAATCGATCATGCCGTCATCGATCAGCGGTTGCAGGCCTTTGGGGATTTTCATCTTTGTCAGACTATCATCGCGGCCCCGGCTGCGGCCGGGTTGTTTACACTTAAGGGCATAATCGACCGCTGGGACCATTGGATTGACCGCGGCGCCTGGCAGCTGGCCGCAGAGAACATTCTCGCGAGTAGCGTGCGGTCTATGCCGGTGGTGGTGGCGTCGGCGTCGGTACATCCGGCGGCACCATGGCCGCAAGCTCTTCGTGAATGCCGATCTCCTCGACCAAGAATCGCAGGCGATCCCCCATTTGCAGCGCACGCTGCGCCGTGCCGCCCGCATCGAATTCGATGCGCTGACCGAATGCGGTCCCGATCACCGAAGTATCGCGGATCGTGCGCGCGTGCAGCTCATAGTTAAACGGGCTCCATGCTCTCGATTGCTCATGCAATTGCCGAAACGACGCCGCATCGACGTCGAATCGATCGATGCGGCAGTCAATGCCTTCCGGCTTGTGCAGCGGCCGCCAGCGGATGTGCCAATGCCCAGCGCTCATGCGGCAAGCGGCGTTCCAGGCAACGGGCGCGGTAGCGGCAGTGGCACCTTCGTCGACGAGCAGAAGCCCCTCGGGCGTCAGCGGCTCCTCGAGCAGCAGCGGCTCCCCGTGCAAGATCGAGGCGTCGACCAGGTAACGCCGGCCATCGAACAACACGGTCGTGCTGCCGTGGTTGGGCGGCAAATTCGGCGCGACGACCATGGTGGCAACCGCGCGCCGCGCATCGAAGCCGAACGCCGTCAGCAGCGCGCAGAGTGCGCCGTTGCCCGCCCAGCAAGTACCGCCGGCACCATGACGAATCCAGGCATTGAAAAAATCCTCAGGGTCATCACCGGGCAGTATTCCCGGGTCTTGTCGACGCACGTGAATGAGTTTGCGAACATTGTCGAACGGTACGTGGCGACACCACGCAGAGTAAACCGCGTGCAACCCCCCCAATGTCGGCTCGGGGCGGCGGGATAATTCCAATTTCGCGAGAACGCGATCGGCCAGATTGTCCGGCAGGCTCATCAGGTTGCCTCGAACTCCGCGTATTCTCGCGAAGTCATTTCATCGCAGCTCGCGTGCAGCAAGGTGTGCAATCGGCGCAGCGGCTCGCCCGCCGTGTCGGCGCGCTTGCCGGTCAGGCGCCCCGTTCGGCCAGCACTCCGCGGATTTCGTCAAGCCAGCCTCATTCGAGCGTCGCACATTGATGGAAATTCCGTACAACTTGCCCGAACCATGCCATATTATCCATCGGAATGCCTCGGCAAAACACCTCAATCGGCCCGAGATCTCCCGCATGACCACTGGTGAAGCGCGCGAACTTAAACGCGGGATCGGCACCCGGCAGCTGAGCATGATCGCGATCGGCGGCGCCATCGGCACCGGTCTGTTCTTCGCCAGCGGTACCGCCATAGCTCAAGCCGGCCCGGGCGGTGCCTTGTTTGCATACGCGATTATGGGTGTGGCCGTGTACTGCATGATGCAGTCGCTCGGTGAGATGGCGACCCAATTGCCTATTCCAGGCTCTTTCGAAGCGTACGCGGAACGATTCGTCGATCCCTCTTTGGGATTTGCCGTGGGTTGGAACTACTGGTTCAGCTGGGCGATCACTTTGGCCGCGGAACTGGTGGCGGGCGCGCTCATCGTCCAATTCTGGTTTCCGCATTCGAACTCCGCGCTATGGGCAATGGGATTCTTCGTCGTGCTGCTGACCCTGAATTTATTGTCAGTCCGGGCGTATGCGGAGGCGGAGTACTGGTTTGCGGGCATCAAAGTCGTCACCGTGATCATCTTCCTGGCGGTCGGCGCGCTGATGATCACCGGCATGCTCGGCGCCCACAACGCCGGCTTTCATAACTGGACCATTGGGGATCCAAAAACCGGTACCCACGCTCCATTCGTCGGGGGTTTGACGGGGGCTTTGGCGGTGTTCCTCGTCGCCGGCTTTTCCTTTCAGGGCACCGAAGGTGTTGGTCTCGCCGCCGCAGAAACCGCCGACCCCGGCAAAAGCGTCCCCAAGGCGATCCGCAGCGTATTCTGGCGTATCTTGCTGTTCTACATCGGCGCTATTTTCGTCGTCGGCACCTTGATCAGTTATACCGACCCCAACTTGCTCAATGCCGACGAGAGCCATATCGCGTTCTCGCCTTTCACCATGATCTTTGGCCAACTTCCACGATTTGGGTATTACGCCTCCAACCTCATGAACGCGGTCATCCTCTCTTCTGTCCTGTCTTGCGGGAATTCATCGATGTATGTGGCCTCGCGGATGCTGCATGCCATGGCCCATAGCCGCAAGGCGCCGCGGATATTCGGAAAACTCAACGGGCGCGGAGTACCCGTGGCCGCGCTCCTCGCCACGGGCTCGGTCAGCGCACTCGCCTTCTTCTCCACGATGGTGGGAGAACATAAGATCTATCAAGTCTTCTATAATGCCTCGAGTTTGAGCGGATTTCTGATCTGGCTTGGCATCGCGATCTGCCACCTGCGTTTCCGCAAGGCATGGGTGGCGCAGGGCCGAAGTCCGGACGATTTGAAATTCAAATCCAAGTTCTACCCGTACGGTCCGTGGCTCGCGTTAATCCTGTTCTTGGCGGTGCTGTTCGGCGCCAACATCGGCGTATTCCAGGCGCCTGTGTTTTCATGGTTCGACTTCGTCACCGGTTATCTTATGATTCCGGTATTCGTCTTTCTCTTTCTGGGCCACAAGTACTGGAATAAGACGCGCCTGGTGCCGCTGAAGGAATGCAATTTCGAGTTGGACTGAGTGCGCGTGAACCAGACCGTCGAAATCCGCAATTTTCTGATCGAGCGCGGCATCGAGCACGTCAAGATCGGCGTCTTCGATACCGATGGAGTTCTTCGCGGCAAGTATCTGAGCCGCGATAAGTTCCTGGCGGCCGTAGACAAGAATTTGGGGTTCTGCGATGTAATTCTCGGCTGGGATTCGAATGACCAGCTATACGACAACACCACGTTTACCGGCTGGCACACGGCCTATCCCGACGCCACGGTGCGAGTGCTTCCGGAGACTCAGCGTGACATTCCCTTCGAGTCTAAAACCGTATTCTTTCTGGGAGAATTTATCGGGGGCGCCGAGGCCGTTTGCCCGCGCGGCACACTACGGCGGGTGCTGGAGCGGGCGGCGAGCATGGGGTTTCTCGTCAATGCCGCGGCCGAATTTGAATTCTTCATGTTCGAGGAGACGCCGCAATCCGTGCGCGAGAAGGGCTACCGTTCGCTCAAGACCATGACGCCGGGCGCCTTCGGATATTCGGTGCTGCGCAGTTCCGTGCACTCGGATTTGTACCAAGAGCTCTTGGATCTCGGCCAGACCATGCGCTTCCCCATCGAGGGTCTGCACACTGAGACGGGGCCGGGCGTGCTTGAAGCCGCACTCACGTACTGCGACGCGCTCGAGGCCGCCGATCGCGCGGCACTATTCAAAACTTTTACCAAGGTGCTCGCGCAACGTCATGGCCTGATGGCAACCTTCATGGCCAAGTGGTCCAATAGCGTTCCAGGCCAGAGCGGTCACCTGCACATCTCGCTGCGCGCAGCGGGCGGCGAAAGTGTGTTCCACGATCCATCGAAGCTGCACGAGATGTCGGACGCCATGCGCTGGTTCGTCGGCGGTCAGCAGGCGCTGATGCCGGAGCTTCTCGCCATGGTCGCTTGCACAGTGAACAGCTACTCGCGACTCGTGCCGGGCTATTGGGCACCAACGTCGGCAACCTGGGGAATCGAGAACCGCACCACCGCGCTGCGCGTGATCCGCGGCGGCCCGTCGAGTCAGCGTGTCGAGTACCGTATCGCTGCCGCGGACATTAATCCCTACATCGCCCTGTCCGCCGCGATCGGTGCAGGTCTTTGGGGCATCGAACACCGCATCGAGCCGGACGCGCCCATCGTGGGCAATGCCTACGACCGCGAACATCCGCCCCATCGGCGCCTGCCCGCGACGTTGTACGAGGCCGCCGAGCGTCTCGCCGCGTCCAGGCCCGCGCGCAGCTTATTCGGCGATGCGTTTGTTGAGCACTACGCCGCAACCCGTCGGTGGGAAGAGCGTGAATTCCGCAAGGCCATCACCGACTGGGAACTTGCGCGATATTTCGAAATCATTTGAGCGAGCATGACCGAGA
Source organism: Gammaproteobacteria bacterium (assembly GCA_040002315.1). GTDB lineage: Bacteria > Pseudomonadota > Gammaproteobacteria > Steroidobacterales > Steroidobacteraceae > Bog-1198. The sequence continues at coordinate 6,757 of JBDUEQ010000043.1, read as the reverse complement.
CACTGAAGACCATTAGTCCCATCGACGGCCGCGTCTATGTCGAACGGCCACTCCAGACTGCTGCCGGTATTGCTCGCGCGCTCGATCTTTCCCAAGCCGCCCAGCCGGCGTGGGCCTCACTGCCCTTGGCAACGCGTTGCGACACTCTAGCCAAGGCCGTCGATGCCTTCGTCGCCAAGGCCACCGACATCGCCGCCGAAATTACCTGGCAAATGGGTCGCCCCATTCGACATTCACCGGGTGAGATTCGCGGTTTTGCGGAACGTGCACGTTATATGATCGATGTGGCGCCGGAGGCGCTTGAAACGATTCTGCCCGCCGACAAACCCGGCTTTCGGCGCCAGATCAAGCGGGTGCCGCTCGGCATCGTCGTGGTTGTGGCGCCTTGGAATTATCCTTACTTGACGGCGGTCAATGCCGTGCTGCCGGCGCTGATTGCCGGGAACGTGGTGGTGCTCAAGCATTCGCACCAGACACCCTTGTGCGCCGAACGCTTTCTTGAAGCGTTCGCGAGCGCCGGTGTGCCGGCCGGCGTGTTCCAATATCTACACCTGTCGCATGGCGATACCGCGCGTCTGATGAGCGACCCTCGCGTCGCCAGTGTCTGCTTCACGGGCTCGGTATCCGGTGGACGCGCCGTCGTCGCGGCTGCGGTTGCGGGCTTTGCGACCTCCGGTCTCGAACTTGGCGGCAAGGATCCTGCGTATGTGCGCGCCGATGCCAACCTCGCACACGCCATCGACACGCTCACGGATGGCGCCTTCTTCAATGCGGGTCAGTCCTGCTGCGGCATCAAACGGATCTACGTCGCTGCGGCTCGTTACGAGGAGTTTGTTGCAGGCGTTGTCGATCTGACCCAGAAATATCGTTTGGGGTCGCCGCTTGATTCGGAAACCACTATGGGGCCGGTAGTCCGGGCCACTGCGGCCGACGCGGTACGTGCCCAGGTCCGTGAAGCGCTGGCCCGCGGCGCGCGCCAGTTGATCGACGAGACCTTATTCCCTGCCTCCGCGCCGGGCACAGCGTATCTTGCACCGCAAGTGCTGGTCGATGTCGATCACTCGATGAGCATTATGCGCGAAGAGACTTTCGGGCCGGCCGTCGGCATCATGAGCGTCACCTCCGATGCCGAGGCCGTACGGTTGATGAACGAGAGCGAGTTCGGCCTCACGGCCGCCATTTTCTCGGCGGACCCGGCGCGCGCCGAAGTGCTCGGCGACGCGCTCGAGACGGGCACTGTGTTTCTGAATCGCTGCGACTACCTCGATCCCGCTCTCGCCTGGACCGGTGTCAAGAATTCGGGCCGTGGCTGCACCTTGTCGCGCGTCGGGTTCGAGCAGCTGACGCGGCCGAAGTCCTATCATTTCAAGGTATTGATATGAGTTTGAATCTTCGCGGCAACTGGAATTATCCGACGACCATTTGGGCTGGCCCCGGCCGTATCGCCGAGCTTGCTAAGGCCTGTGCAACGGCCGGTATTAAGCGACCGCTGATCGTCACCGACGAGGGGCTGACCGGCGCGCCTATGATCAAGAGCGCGCTGGCCGCCCTGAAGAATTCAGCCCTGTTCGGCGCCGTCAGAGGAAATCCGGCCCAAAGCCATGTCGAGGCGGGACTGCGTGCTTTTCGAGCGGGGGCCCATGACGGCGTCGTGGCCTTCGGCGGCGGATCGGCTCTCGACGCCGGGAAGGTTGTAGCCTTCATGTCCGGGCAGACACGGCCCCTGTGGGATTTCGAGGACGTCGGGGATTGGTGGACCCGTGCTGATCCCGTCGGCATAGCACCGGTTGTCGCGGTCCCGACCACCGCCGGCACCGGCTCGGAAGTCGGTCGCGCCGGCGTCATCCTCAACGAGGAGACGCATCAGAAGAAGATCATTTTCCATCCGCAGATGATGCCGCGGGTCGTCATTTCGGACCCTGAACTGACCGTAGGTCTCCCCCCGGGAGTCACCGCCGCAACGGGTATTGACGCCTTCGTTCACTGTTTCGAAGCGTACTGCGCACCGGGCTTTCATCCGCTGGCGGACGGCATTGCACTCGAAGGCATGCGGCTCATCTACCGCTACCTACCCCGGGCGTATGCGGACGGCAAGGACATCGAAGCGCGCTCTTACATGCTGGCCGCCGCATCAATGGGCGCCACCGCGTTTCAGAAGGGTCTCGGCGGTGTGCACGCCATCGCGCACCCAGTGGGTTCTTGGTTCGATACCCATCACGGATTGACCAACGCCATCATTCTTCCTTACGTCATGGCGTTCAACCGCTCCGCGATTGCCGGGAAGGCCGAGGTGATCGCGCGCGTGCTCGACCTGCCCGCGCAGGGCTTCGACGGCCTCTTCTCCTCGGTGCTCAAAATGCGCGAGGCGCTAGGCATTCCGCACTCGTTGTCCGAAATAGGGGTGAGCGTCGACAACGCCGCGGTCATCGGCCGAGAAGCAGCAATCGATCCCTCCGCCGGCGGCAATCCCATTTCGGTCGACGCCGCGCAGCTGGAGAAGATCTTTCGTGCCGCGGTCGGCGGTCACTTGGGCGCGGTGGGCGTGCCCGCGTGAGCGGGCCCAGAATCCTAGTTCTCGACGGCAATGTCGCCGAGAATCGTGCACGCCAGGTGGCAGCGCTCGGGTACGACTCGGGGACCGGGTATGCGCGCGTACTTCGCCGCATCGACCCCTCGCTTCGAGTCGACGTCCTCGCCGCGGCGGACGGCGCAACACTGCCGGCCGGCGTCGCGCTGGAGAGCTATGACGGCGTCACGATGACGGGATCAGCGCTCAACATTTACAATAGCGGCGCTCCTGTGACTCGCCAGATTGAACTCGCCAAGGCAGTCTTCGCCGCCGGTGTGCCCTTCTTCGGCAGCTGTTGGGGGCTGCAGGTGGCAGTCACCGCCGCGGGCGGCGAAGTGCGTGCCCATCCACGCGGCCGCGAGTTCGGTTTCGCCCGCCGCATTCTGCTGAGCGACGCCGGCCGGGAGCATCCGCTATTTGCCGGCAAGCCGCTGGCGTTTGAAGCGCCGACCATTCATCGCGACGAGATTGCCTCGCTGCCGGCCGGCGCCACAACGCTTGCCACCAACGACTTCGGCGTTCAGGCAGCATCGTTCAATCATGGACGCGGCACATTCTGGGGCGTGCAATACCACCCGGAATACGAGTTCTCCGACATCGCGGCGGCGGCGGAGCGCTACGGTCGGACGCTGGTCACAGAAGGCATGTTTCCCGACCTTCCGGCACTCACGACATTTGCCGGTGAACTTCGCGCCTTGCAGGCGAATCCGTCCGATTCTCCGCTGCTGTGGAAACACGGATTGGGGCCGGCCATGCGTACTGAAGGGTTGCGTCTGCTCGAAATCCGCAACTGGTTGCAAGCAAATGTGCTGCCGCGCACGGCGCAAAAATCCTGAGCGCGTTCCTCCCCGGAGGCTACTTGCCGCCTTCAACTCCGAAATGGGCGACTATGTGGTTGTGCCGCTAGCACGGGCGCCCGAAATTGGACCGGTACGGTTTCCGGCGTTTAACCCCGCATTCAAAGTCTGCGGCGCCAAGGTCCTATTTCACCCATTGGAGATTGTATCGGTTCCGCTCGATCAACTTGGCGCACGGGTGGGTTCACTCGCCGAATCGGGTCAGGAAGTCATCGCGGCGCTTGACGAACTGCTGTCGCGAGCCTGGAAATAGTAATCGAGTAGCGCCGCACTCAGGACACTGGCAGGGCCGGGATAATGAGCGTCGTGAATAGTTTGTCCGTAAGCGCGCTAGCGCCGGAAACCTTGAAGTTTGTCGTAGTAACGACTACGACGGTGTTTTCGGTGGGCAACACATAGACCTTATTTCCGCCGCTCCCGTACATTCCATAGGTTGGAATCTTTCTTTCTCCAACCTGAAACGTTTGCAACCACCACAAGTATCCATAGTCGGTGGCTTCTCTTGCGTTGGCGTGGGCAGACACCGAGCGGCGCACCCAGTCTTCCGAAATTACCTGATGACCCTGCCAGCGGCCTCCATTGAGATACAACTGGCCCAACTTCAACAAATCCCGGCTCCGTAGCCTGAGGCCGCCGCCGGTCATGGCGCTGCCGAGAGGCTGGAATTGCCACTGCACCTGCTCAATTCCAAGAGGCTTGAAAAGCGTGGTCTGAGCAAAGTCCGGCAGGCTCTGTTTGGTCGCTCTTTCCAGTAATGGTCCAAGCGTCGCTGCGCCGGCTGTGCAGTAGCTCCACGCGCGTCCGTAGGGAGAGTTCTCTGGTTTGGGCTGCCAATCCGGGAACCCTTTGATGGGTAAGTCGAGCGTGAACTTGACCCAGTCCTCGACCAAATACATCCGCTCCTCATTGCCGCGAGAAAACTCATTTTCATCGTCGCATTCAAGCAGCGAACTCATCGTCAGAAAATCCTCTACTGTTATTTGCTCTTTGCGAGGATCCGGGTTCGCCACCGGCCACCGGTCCTTGAAGAAAGGCAGCACCGGAGAATCGGCGTGCAGCAAGCCGCGATCTACAGCAGCACCGACCAGCATGCCCGTGACCGTCTTGGTTGCCGACCGCGTACTGCGCAACCCGTTTTCGCCCTCAGAGTCGAAGTAATGCTCATAAAGCACACGCTCGCGGCGCGCGACAATCACGCTTGTGACCTGTTGATATGCGCCTCCACTCACCGCGGATGTAATGTCATCCAGAGTCGGAGTAGCCTGCGCGTATCCAGCCGCGCCGTAGCCGACTGCTGCCGCGGAAATGGCGATGATCAATCTTTGTAGCATCCGAACACTCCGTCAAAAGCGGCAAGCTACCGCGATCCTAGCCACTTAGGCTTGTATCCGTGAAACATGCCCTCTTCTATATGCTCCTGGTGCGACACCGTAGGCGGCGCGAAATGCGCGAGTCATATGGCTCTGATCGACGAAACCGACGGCAGCGGCGATTTCGGCCCCAGACATGCTAGAACGACGAAGCAAATCTGCGCACCGATCGACACGGCGCCAGCGAATCAATTCGCCAGGGGAGCAACCCCAGCAATCGCGAAAAACACGAGCGAGGTGAACCTGGTGGACGCCGATCTCCGCAGCGATCTGCCTGACTTCCAGGCGCGCTTCCGTCGCCCGATCCATTATTGCCTCGTATGCGCTGAGCGCCCAACTCGGCGGATCGCCAAAAGGGTGCAGTTTGTTGTCGATGGTGACAAAACACTCCCATGCGGATGACTCCAGAACTACAGCATCGCGCTGATCGCGAATTTCTCGAGCAATGCGAAAGGCCGATGCAAGAGCGCTCGGCCAGGCAACGCGAAAGGCATCGTTGGACATTTCCAAGTTCGCACAGAAATCACGGTAGGACCCTGTGCCCACGGAAACCGTTACAAACGTGCCGACACCCTCGACGAAACGATCCCGATGCCTAGTGCCAGGGGGATTAAAGATCAGCGTTGGTGCGCGAGAAAATTCACTCGCGCCGCGCGCGCTAGAAATGTAGATACCGGAGAGCACGAGAACGATGTGTGCATCGAGGTGTGTGTGAATCTGGACATCCGCTTCGCACGCTGTCCCCGCCTGTGCGCGAATATCGAAGTCACTGCCAGCCACGGCGATTTGAGGATCGCCATAAAATTGACCAAGCTTGAAGTTGACTCCCATAAACTATCATAATGATACGCGTGACCGACTGCTGTGACGCGACGAAAGCAGTTAGTTGATAGACCGGAGTTGGCCGTAGGCCGACGTATGCATGGATGTTCCCCTCGGCATTCTCGTTGGCCTGCTGCACCATCCGGCAGAAGGCGGAGCGGGCAGGACAGTCTCGTCTCATGCTCCGCGCATTCTCGTCTTCGTCGTGCGGCTCCTCGGGCTGGAGGGCGCTCTCGCCAGATTGGCCGTGGGCGCGAATGCCGTGTCAGACTCGGCCAGGCCGTCGCGTCGTGACCTGGTCGCCGCACAAAACACCAATCCGGGGGGGGGGCCGGCCCACCGGAGTTGCGAAACATCGGGCTACCGCTCGTTGTTCCGAGAGCCACTTAGGCTTGCTGAGGCTTACACTAAGTCATGAACATAGTGAGAGGGCTCGCGGTTATAGTTTGCATCAGCCTCTTTTCGTCCGCTCGAGCACGCGAGACCGCTCCCCTGCAATTCGTCACTGAATATCTCCGGGAATTCAGCGCAATCGAGCGTATTCGTCTGGCCGAGGAACAGGAATTCCAGGCAGCCCGCCAAAGCGTGCTTGCCATTTGTATCGAGAGCGGTAATCGATACCGTCGGGAGATCGCGCAGCAATCGGCCCGGATGCAAGATATGAGCGTGCTGCCTCCGTCGCAAGCGCTACCGGCGCGAATCGTCGAGCTCTATGGCCAGAAACTCGAGCTGTACACCGAAGTCGTTAATAAATGCGCCGCCCTTAAGGCGTCTTCGAATACCAGTGTCGGTTATTTCGAAGTCATGTCTGTCGTGTCCCAATACAGCGAGAAGGTGGACGCCATAGATCGGTCGCTGTTCAACACGTCGACCGACGCATATTCGACGCTGCTGAATAAGGAGCACGGGCCTCACGACCTTCCGCGCCGTCTTGCCATCACGACCGCAGAAAAGCAGGCTCTGCTGCGGCAAATAGATCGCGAGTTCGGTGCCGAGTTGCAGGACGATCAGCAGACTTATCTCGTTAACGCTGCGACGGTGATTCGCGATGCGATAAGAAAGCATAAGGCCTCGGATGAAAACTGAAGTCCGCGTGCTGGTCAATACTCTGGGATCACGCTCACATAGCAAGATCCGCA
>JBDUEQ010000042.1:0-7802 GCA_040002315.1 Gammaproteobacteria bacterium | reverse complement strand
TGCCCGCTACTCGATGGAGTCGAGGGTCGGGCCGAGAGATTGGGCAACCGCCTCGCGGAAACCCTGCTCGTCCCATGCAAAGGTGTCGAGGCAAGCCGCTGCGATCATTTCCGCCTGATCAATCGTGATGGCGGAAACCGTAAAGCATTTGACGACATAACCGTCGCTGGCGACGAAGCGCGCGGTCCAAGTTTCATCGTCGTACGCCCGCGAGGACACGGCCTTTTTATCCTGAAGTACCTTGCCCAGATCCTCGCCATTTGGGATCGCCGACAAAAACCCTGCCATCGCCGCGGCATCGTCGAGATGTGCCATCGTAAAAGAGATCTTCGTGCTCATGGCCGGACTATATCGCAATCGCCGCGCAAAGCGCGTACCACCGTCATGCGCCGATCGAAGGGTTGACAGCGAGCAAGTCGGCGCTCGCCGGCACCGCGCCCACAGCGCCCTGCAAGCGGCTTTGGATTTCCTTCCATAGCTGCGTGTAGAGCTGCCCTGCCACGCTGCGCGGTGAATATGCGGCCAGCGGTTCACGGCGCAGGCTCATCCTCTCGATATCGCTCGAGTATGGGATTTGCGTCGATAGCAGTTCTGGGAATTGCACGCGGGTGCTCGCAATTACGTCCTGATGCAGCGATTTGCGCCGGTCCACCATCGAAAAGAACGGCAGCAGGACCAGGTCAGTCCAGCCGTTCGCGACAATGAAGTCGCGCAGCTGCGCGAGCATACGCACCGAGAGCGGCGTCGGCAGCAGAGGCACGACCACGGCATCGGCCGCGCGCAGCACATTTTCAGACAGCAGCGAAATTCCCGGCGGACAGTCGAGGAACAGCGCCGCGTACACGTCGCGCAACGATCGGCTCATTTTCAACAGCCGTTCGGTAGGTCGCTTGCGTGCGCTTAAATGCACGTCGAAATTGCGGTACGAAAAGTCCGACGGCAGCACATGCAAATTGTCATAGGCGCTGGGAACCAGGAGCTCGGGCAGCTCGCGCTTTCCGGCCACGAGCTTCTTGGCGGATGCGCCCTCGTTCGCTTCGCACCGCAGTATGTAAGTCGCCGCACCTTGCGGATCAAGGTCCCACAACAGCGTGGCCTCGCCTGTGGCAGCACATAGATACGCTAGATTGACGGCAGTCGTTGTCTTGCCGACCCCGCCCTTGATATTCGTGACCGCGATGATTTTCATGGTGCCTATGCATACTGGCACAAGCCTCGCGGCTCACCAAGCCACGGATTAATGCCGCGTGCTCAGGGCAGGAAATCGACGACCAGCTCGCGAGTATCGGCAAATCCCCGGTCATCGACTGCGCGCAGTGAATAGCGCCCGGCCTGCGGCGGCAACCATGCCAGGCTCTCGCCGAACGGAGCCCGGCCGAGATAGGCGTTGCCGGCAAACCAGTAAAGCGCCTGCGTTCCGGCGGCGGCATCAGCGCGCAATGAAAGCGGCGCGGACTGGTTGATGCGCACTGTGTAGACCAGGCCGCGCACCGGCGACACGATGCGCGGTCCCTGAGAATCATCGCCGCCGGCGGACGCCTCGACGATGGCTGCGCCGTCCGTAGATACCCCATGGCAGTCGGGTGCCGGCGGCGCGACCCGCCGCGGCATGCCGGCCTCGCGGAATAGCCGCAACATGTCGGAGGTCCAGAATTCATATACCTCTTGGTGCACGCCGGCGCCGGGTCCGCAGGCGCGCCGGCCGTCCGCGTCGAAATAGACGATTCGGTGCAGGTTCGAGATGCGGATGGGAGATTTACCGGGGATGTACCAGGTAGTTAACGTCTGCGGACATGCCGCGTTCGGCAGGTCTCCGCTGGCTGCGCACACCTCGACATGCGCCACGTTGGCCGGTGCACGACGCACGAATTCCCCGGCGTCCTGTCCCTGGCTGCGCAGCGCGTCGACGATGCGGAATAGCAGCGGTGCGGCTGCCTGAATGCCGACGAATGCGGGATTGCCGGAGTTATCGAAATTGCCGATCCACACCACCAGCACGTAACGGCCAAACACCGCAACCGACCAGGCATCGTGAAAACCCCAGGACGTACCGGTTTTCCAGGCGACGGATGGCATGGCCGGCAGGCCGGTATCCGGGCGCGGATTTTTCTTCAACATGTCGAGCACGATGAAACTCGCCTCCTCAGATAGCAGCCGCGCACCGGCGGAAGGTGTTGCGTCCGGGGGCGCGTCTGCAATGGTTTGCAGCGCGGGCAACCGGCCGCCGTTCAGCAACAGCGCATACATGCGGCCGAGTTCTTCCATCGACACTTCGCCGCCGCCCAAGGCCAGGGCCAAACCGTAGTGGCGTTCGCTTTGCAGGCGCGACACGCCTGCCTGCTGCAGAAAATCGTACAGATTGGGACGCGACAACTGGCTTGCCACCGCGACGGCCGGCACGTTGCGGCTGCGAATCAACGCATCCTCGGCAGCGATCGGTCCCACGAATCGGCCGTCGAAGTTCTCGGGGCTGAAAGGACCGAATGCCGTCGGTACATCTTTGAGAATGGTACGCGGATGCAATAATCCCTGATCGAGCGCCAGCCCGTACACGAAGGGCTTCAAGGTCGACCCCGGCGAGCGCTTGGCCGTCACCGCATTCACCTGCCCGTCGATCGCCACATCTCGATAGTCTGCGGATCCCACATAGGCCCGCACCGGCGCGCGGCTGCCGTTCAGCTCCAGCAGCAAGGCGCCGGCGTTGCGGATACCCAAAGCACTCTGGCCGCCGATATAGGCGCGCAGAACGCGTTCGACTGTGCGCTGCTGCTGCAGATCGAGCGTGGTGCGCACATCGCCGCTCGTTTCGCGCAGCAGCGCGTCGGTGAAATGCGGTGCGAGAAACGGCAGCTGCTCGGGGCTTCGTGACGGCACGACTGCGGCCATGCCGTTGGAGAAACGCACATCGAGGGGCTCACGTGCCAGCCAGCGTACCCACAAACGGCTGCGCGCTTCATCGAGTGCCGAGCCGGCCTGCGCGGTCGGTGTTGGCCGCCGCTCCCGTGGATTCTGTGGGATCACCGCCAAAGTCATGAGCTGCGGCACCGACAGGCGGGCCACCGGCGACCCGAAATAAATGAGGCTGGCGGCACCGACTCCTTCGACATTGCGTCCGTAGGGCGCAAGATTCAAATAGGCCTCGAGAATGTCATGCTTGCTGTAGCGCATCTCGAGCCAAAGGGCGAGTGTGATTTGCCGCAATTTTCCCGGTGCGCTGCGTGAGTCTAGTCGATACAGGCGCCGTGCGAGCTGCATCGTGATGGTTGACGCGCCAAAGCGCCGGCCGCCCAGGCTGTTGCGGCAGACAGCGCGAGCCAAGGCCATGGGATTCACGCCGGGGTGCTGGTAGAACCAGCGGTCCTCGTACAACACCACGGCGGCCGGCAAGCGCTGCGGCATCCTTTCCAGGTCCACCCACAGCCGGTACTGACCATCGGCAGCCAGCGTCAGGCGCAGCAACTCGCCGCGCTCCGTGCTGATTGCCGTCGACCCGGGCGCGAGCGTGCGCAGCGGCGCCTTGGGCCAGGCACGGGCGATTGCCACCGCGCAAACGCAGGCCAGCAACAGCGCGAGCGCCGCATAGCCGATCGCTCGTAGGATTCGCTGCATGCGCCGCGGTGGCATCCGGTCAGGCTCGCTAGGGTTCGTCCGGACGTTTTACCGTCACGCGGCTGGGCAACGCGCGTGCGCGCAGTGACCGGTCGTACATGGATTCGGCGTAGCTCGGCGGCACCACAAATGTACCGGCGTTGGTGGCGCGAATGCGATAGCGGTACTCGGCCAGATTCTTCGTCAGTCCCCCATACAGCACCACACGGTCCTCACGCACATCGGTGAATTCCGGCTGCCAGGCGCCGGATGCCGCAGGGGATTCGGCGTCCGCTTGCCGCTGCAGCACCGGCTCGAAACCGCCCGGCAACAAATCGATCACGGCCACATTCGCGATGTACTCCGCATCGATGGCGCGCATGCGCAGCCGCACCACGATTTCCTCGCCGCTGCGCACGCTCGAAATCGGCTGTCCCTGTGCGTCCAGATATTCACGCAGGATCTCCATCCCTTGACGCAGCTCGCCGAGCGGCGGGCTGCGATCGAATCCCGAGTTGGTCACGGCGAAGAATCCGGACAGGCCTGTGTCGTTGATCAGATGCAATTCCTTGGCATCTCCTTCGTAGGCGCCTCGCAACAATAATTTTCCCTTGAAGCTTATGGGGCTTCTCTTGTCATTGGCCGCCCGCTGCGAGCCTGAGAATTTGTCGAGACCATTGGCCGCGACGCTGCCGGCGTAGGCATCGAATGCCAGAACCAGCATGGCGGAGGACAAGGTGCTGTACTCACCGCGGCTGAGCGGCGTTACCAACGCCTGCAGGCTTTGCGCCTTGAGCGCGCGTGCCTGCTCGGGGAAATGACGCGACAGCAAGTACAGGACTTCAGCATCGCGGATGGTGTCGTCGTAGTAATAGGCGAAGCGCCGGCCGCTCGGCGTGCCGATTCGCTCGGCCAAGCCGCCCATCAGCGTGGCTGCTTCGCGATCCTGGTGTTGCAGTCGGTATGCCGACGCCAGGTAGGCCGCCGTGATGTCGCCTTTCCATGTCTTGGCATAACGAGCGTCCAAAGTCTCGCGCAGGACGGCCGCAATCGGCGTGGTCACCGTGCCTTGTCGAGTCAGCAAATAGGTGGCGTAAGCTCGATTGCGCAGGACCGCCAAGCCCGCGGAGCCATCGTCCGGCACCGCGCTTGCGGCATAGCGTTGCAGCCACACCGATGCCTTCTGCAGCATATCGGGCGGAATCGCCTCGCCGCGCTCGCGCGCCTCGATAAGCCAATGCAGTGCGTACACCGTAGCGAATTCGTCGGCGCCGACCGACGCCGTCCACAGCCCGAAACCGCCTTCGGCGTTCTGTCTGCTGCGCAGAACCGCAAGCAGTGCCGGCGTCGCCTCGGCCGGCGTATGCGTCGCTCCGCCGGTGGCCGGTGCCAGCTCCGGCTGCCGCGCGATGACCAGTGCCGCAAAGCCGCGACTGACGAGTTGCTCCGTGCATAAATGCGGATAGTCGTCCAGATAGCTAGCGAGCGCACCGGCCAGCACCAGCGGCACGGTCGAGACGCCCACCTCGAGTTTGCGATAATTCGGGTAGAGCGAGCGGCCGATGGGGACGTCAGTGGACGATGTAAAATAGCCGCCCGCAATTTCCGTCAGATACGGCGAGGCAGGACGAACACTGACGTCCGCCGCCAGGCGGGAAGCATGACCCTGCCAGGACGCCGTAAATTTCACGGTGGCGGCGCCGAGCTGCGCCCGCGCACGGAAACGGAATCGAGCCACCGCCTCGTGCAGCTCGCCGATTTTCAACGTCTGCTGCGGCGAACCCAAGGATTCGAGCTGCGCCGGTAATTCGGCCTCGAGCCCAACCGCCGCGTCGGGGCCCGACCCTGGAACGCCGTTGGACACGCCGACGCTGACCTCGAATTCATCCCCGGGAGCGACTGCCACCGGCATGTTCGGGGTCAGGACGAAGTCCGCTCGCACCAGAGTCTGCGACTGCGCAACGCCGATGGTCGAGTCGGCAACCGCCACCGCAAACACCTTCAACGAACCGTTGAAGGTGTCGGGCACCGTCCATGTAAAGTCACGTTCGGACTCGACGTCGACGATTCCCGACCAGTACACCGCCGGCTTGTCGTGCTTTCTCTTGAAAGGATTGAGATTTCGCCGCAAGGCGGCCTCGCCGTCGCCGCCGGGCGCCGCGGCAGCGAGAATGCGTTTGAACTCCGGCAGAATCAAATCCAGGATCTGCGAAGTCTTGACCTCCAGCGCCCGCTTCTTGAAGAACTCTGCCAGCGGGTCCGGCGCCTGGTAGTGAGCCACCTGAAGTATGCCCTCGTCCACCGCGAATACGACGGCGCGCGTGGGATGAGCGCTGCCGAGCTTGAAATGCAGCACTTCACCGGGTTTGACCAGATCCGGAACGTGCAAGGTCAACGCATTGGTGCGCGCCGCGAGACTGGTGACGAAGGGCACCGCGCCGTAACTTAAGGGACTGGTAAAAATCTCCTCCGATGCCGGATTGCGGATGAACTGTACGCTGATGTAGCCATTGCCTTCGAAGTCGGCGGGCAAGCGGATCCTTTGCACCGATGCCGTGGTGTCGCTCTTGAACCACTGCGCAGCATAAACCCGGTCGCGCTCGATGGTGATCAAGCCGGCGCCGGTGTAGGGCGCCTTGATGCTGAGTTCGATTTCCTCGCCCGGCGTATAGTCCTTCTTGTTGAGGGCAATTTGCAGCTCTGCATTGCGCTCCAGGGAACGCGTCACGTTGGCGCTGCCCACCACCGTGTATTCGACCCGGTTGAGTTCGAGTCCGCCGACGCCGCGGATCAGGTAGGCGTAAGTTCCCGGCGTATCCGTGGCCAGCGCCAGCTCGAGGCCGGCCGCCGGAATGGCAAACGGTGTCTCCGCCAGGGTGACATCTTTCTTTCGCGACTCGTACTGATAGGTGCCGTTGTTCTGCTTGGTCAGCACGGAGACGAATTTGGTCTCCACGCGCCTGAGCATCAGACCGCTTGCCGCGGTTTTTTTCGTACCTGGGTCGATTGCGATCCAGGAGATGATTCGCTTCGCGTCACGCGACAGATAATCCAATTCGCCGTCGGTCTTGAAGCCGACGAGGAACGGCAGCTCCGACACCAGAGCCGCTGCGTCGGCGGTCACCGATCGCCCGCTGCCGGGTTCGAACGCTCGCGCCAATACATGCACGCGATAAGTTGCCTTTGCGTATTTCCGCAGCCCGAGGTCGAAGCTCGCATTGCCTTGCGCATCGGTGTCCGCATCGCGGAGACGATCGCTGTAGCCTTCTTTGGCGCGCAGCGGATCGTAGAAACGATAATCCGGCAGGCTGCGGAACGCCGGAAATGCCGGCGTCAGCGTCAATGTCCCTTCCACTCGCCGATGCTCTGCCGGCGTGCCAAACAGATTTTGCACGTTGATCAGGGCCCTGAGGTCCTTGGGACTTACCCAACCATCGGCGCTCTCCGCGCTTAGATGCGCCGAGACTTTCATCCGGTCCGGCTCGAATTCCTGTACACGAACCGCGGTGGTGCCGATCTGCGCGTCCGGCCGATTGTCCTTGACGATGTACAGATTCACCGTATATGTGCCGGTGGGCGCGGTGTCGGGGGTGGTATGCGACAGTTCCGCGAAGCCGCTTGCCGGCAGCTTGAGTCGCTGGCGTGCCACCGTCAGTCCGCGCGCATCGAGGACTTCCGCCTCCAGCGGGATCCCGGCCAAATCCTTGGACCAATTCGCTGTCTTGGTGATCATTCCGATGTGGATTGCGTCGCCGGGGCGGTAGATGCCGCGATCGGAGAACAGATAGGCGGTCAGCTGATTCGCGCCGCGGGCGCTGCGTATGCCGCCGATGTCGAAGCGCGACATATCGAGACTTCGGTCGCCTCGGATCAGCGGCAGGAAAGACAGATCGCCCGCCTTTCTGACCTGCACCAACAACGGCGTACGTTCACGCGTCAAGTCGTCCAGTTTCTGAAAATGCGCACGGCCAAGTGCATCGGTCGTTTGTGTGACCAAGGTCGTGCCGTTCTTGGCGACGATGTCGACGCTGGCTCCGGCAACCGGCAGCCCGTTCGCGATAGACTGCACGAATATATCCTGACTGCCGTCGGCGGATCGTTTCATCACGATTCCCAAATCCGTGACAAGAATGAGACGCTTGTCGACCATGCTGCCGGCAGCCACATCGGATGCCTCGTTGGTACTGCCCGCTTCGTCGGAACCACCCGCCTCG